>NZ_CALHGC010000080.1 GCF_938029485.1 uncultured Treponema sp.
CTGTGCAAATCAACAACGCTGTGCAAGAAGTCCGTGAAATTACTCAGAAAAATAAACAAAGTATTGAAGCTCTGGCACAAGAAGTTGGAAAATTCAAAGTAACCAACTTTTGAGACATCCCCGTGGTGCTTCCCTCTTAACAATTTGCAAGCGGTAATCTATACTATAAGCGATGAAAGAATCGAAAAAAAAGCACGATACGTATACTGAAATTCTCAAAAATGCAAAAGATGAGTTTTTGAAAAAGGGCTTTGAAAAGGCATCGATGCGTTCCATTGCCGCAATGACGGGCATAACGGCAGGAGCTTTGTATAAACATTTTCCGTCAAAGGCTGCAATATTTGAAGCGCTTGTGCAGCCGCTTATTGCGCAAACGCTCAGTATCGGTGCCGTTTTTTCCGAGAACGCAGTGCATTTATATAAAACAAAAGGTATTCCTGTAATAAGGGAAGCAATACGTACCTCTTTGCAGAATTTATGCACGCTTGTTTACAGCCGCTTCGATGATTTTAGACTTTTGTTTAACCGCTCGGCAGGAACAAAATATGAAAATATCCGCCACGACTTTGTAATGGAAGATGTCGCAGCGTGTAAAAAACTCATCGGCGATTTAAAAACACGCGGCATAAATGTCCGCCCTTTAAACGACGATCAGCTTCACTTAATTTACAGCACAGCCTTAACACCGTTTTTTGAAATTATCACTCATGAATATCCTTACGAAAAAGCCCTATCCTTTCTGGATATATTGACCGACGTAACATATTTTTGCTGGAGCAAAATTATGCAGCCGGAAAGATAATCGGCTCCGCCTGACTTTTTAAAATATGCATACCGTCTATGGTATTTATGCCGAAAATGACGCCTAGATGTAAGCCTATTGACACATAACACTGTTATATATTACCGTCATATCAATTTCTAAACGTAAGGAGTTTAATACATGAGTTCAACGACACAATCCGATAAAAAAATGCGGACAAAGGATTTTATCTATGCAGGGGCATTCGGTGCACTGTATATCGTGCTGATGCTGATTATCGTAATGGGTTCTTCCGCCATTTCTCCCGTGCTGTATTTTATGGCGCCGCTGACGGTTGGGTTGATTTGCGGTACGGTGTATATGCTGTGCGTGCTTAAAGTGCATAAGTTCGGCGCTGCGTTGATATTCGGTGCGTTTTTTACGCTGATCGCTTGTACGCAAAGTTTGTATGCAGTGATTTTTTCACTGGCGACGGCGCTTATAGCCGAGCTGACTTTGTTCTTAGGTAAGTATCAATCCCGCAAGATGTATCTGCTGTCATTTGTTTTTTTTAACCTTAACATATCGGCTCCGACGCTGATTCTGCTTACCGATTACGACAAATTTATAGCTCTGACGGAAAAATACAACGGCGCCGCTTATGCACAGTCGCTTGCAAAACTGGCATTTAACGGAAAGATATGGTTCGCCATACTGGGCTGCGCTATTGCAGGGGGAATTGGCGGCGCGCTTATCGCAAAAAATTTGGTTAAAAAGCATTTTGAAAAAGCCGGAGCCGTATAAATGGCGTTCGGGCTGTATGGAAGCGGGAGCGGGCTTTTAAAGCTTGACCCGCGGACAAAGCTGCTTTTATTTTGTGCAGGTATCGCTGTCAGTACCTTTTCCTATAATGAATGTGCGTTGTGGATGTACTGCGCAGCGATGTGCGCACTGTTAGCCTTGTGCGGGGAAAAATGGTTTGCACTCAAATGCGGCGCTCTCATTGCCTGTATGGAATATCTGCGCTACCGCATCATCACCTCCGGCACAGGCGCTCCCGCGCTAACCGGAATTCTTATCGCACTTATTATGATGTGCCGGTACGGGTTTCCCTTGCTCCTTTCCCTCTCATTTTTAATTAAAACAACGCGCATCAGTCAACTCATCGCGGCGCTGTCGGCTCTGCACCTTCCGCTCTTTGTTATCATCCCTCTATCCGTAATGCTCAGGTTTATCCCGACAGTGCAGGAAGAATGGGACGGCGTGCGGAAGGCTATGGCATTTAGAGGCATATCCCTTGAACCGGGTGCGGTGATACTGGCTCCTTTTAAAACAATCGAGTACATATTGATACCGCTCCTTTTCAGCTGTATCTCCGTTATGGATGAGCTTGCCTCCGCTTCCCTTGCACGCGGTCTTGATGCGGAACGGAAACGGACATCATACGAAGCGGTAAAGATGCGCTTTCCGGACTACATCATTATACTGCTGTTTGTAGGCATTGCGTTCTATGCTGCTGTAGGAGGGAGGCAATAGAGGAATAATAATGATTACATTACAAAACGTCTCTTTTTCCTACAGCGGAGAACACGGTACCGGAGACGGCGTATCCGAAATAGACCTTACCATAAAAGACGGCGAATTTGTCGTATTATGCGGCGAGTCGGGCTGCGGCAAGACCACCGTTACACGGCTGATAAACGGACTTGCTCCTCATTTTTATGAAGGTGAAATGAGCGGTTCCGTGATGATCGGCGATGTGCGCGTCAACACGGAAAACTTATCCGATATTGCATCGCTCACCGGAAGCGTTTTTCAAAATCCAAAGAGCCAATTCTTTAACCTCGATACCACCGGCGAGCTTGTATTCGGCTGCGAAAATCTCGGCATCCCAAGGGAGCAGATTCAACAGCGCCTCGAAAAAACAAAACGCGACTTGCAGCTCGATAATTTGATGGATAGGGATATTTTTGAACTGTCGGGAGGAGAAAAGCAGCAAATTGCCTGCGCCTCCTGTTACACCGCAGACCCTCAAGTCTTTGTGCTGGATGAGCCGTCCTCTAATTTGGATAAACGGGCAATTCAGCGGCTGCACCGGATGCTGGTAAAAATCAAAGCGGCGGGAAAGACTGTCGTTATTGCGGAGCATCGGCTCTATTACCTGATGGATGTAGCAGACCGCTTTATCTATATGCGCAGCGGAAAGATCGAGCGTATTTTTACACGGGATCAAATGAAAGCGCTCAGCGAATCCGATTTAACCGCGCTGGGTTTGCGGCTCACCGATATGCAGTCTCTCGCAGCGCTTGCACGGAAAGAGGATGCGGCGCAAGAAACACCGGTCAAAGGCAGTATGCCGAAAACCGCTGCAAAAGACGGTGCGCCGATAACAGACACTGAACTGTCGGGAGAACAGCCGGTAAAAAATAATGCATCGTCTGAATCACAGCTTGTTTCAAAGCCCGCGCTTGAAGCGCTTGATGTAACCTGCGGCTACGGCTCTACCCGTGTGCTCGATATAGAGCGGCTCGCGCTGCCCGAACATTCGATTGTGGCGCTCATCGGTGATAACGGGTCGGGCAAAAGCACTTTTGCGCAAGCGCTCGCGGGGCTGATTCCTTCAAACGGGAGTATCGCAGTCGGCGGCGCGTATTTGACGGCGGAGGAGCGCAGCAAACGCAGTTTTATGGTGATGCAGGATGTCAACCGGCAGCTCTTTGCCGACAGCGTGCTGGAAGAAGTGATGATGAACACCGGCGCTTCCGCAGCAGATGCCGAAGCGGTATTGGCGCGGCTCGGAATCCTCGAACTGAAAGACCGGCACCCTGCCTCGTTATCGGGTGGTCAAAAACAGCGGACGGCAATTGCTTCCGCGCTCTGTGCAAAAAAAGATTTGCTGATTTTTGATGAACCGACCAGCGGACTTGACCGCCGCGGTATGGAACGTTTCGGCTCTCTGTTACGCGATCTGCAGACAAGCGCCGCCCTTTCGCTCGTTATTACGCACGACCCCGAATTGATTATGAGCTGCTGCACGCACATTCTCCATATCGAAAACGGCAGGGTCTTAGCTTTCTATCCGTTGAATAAAGCAGGCATCGAACGGGTTTCTTCCTATTTCTTGCAGGAAAGCGATGAAAACACGAGCCGAAAGCGGGACAAACAAAGCTCCATCGGCAAGATTTTGCAGTACGCAGGGGCGCACCGCCGCACGATATACAAGGCAGCGCTCTGTATGACACTCGGAGCAGCAGCGAGCATTGTCCCGTATCTTTTAGTATACACCATCCTTGAGCAGGTCTTAAACGGTTCGGTTCCGACCTTAGCCGGAAGCGGGAAAATGCTTGCAGGTATCCTGCTTGCGGAAATCGTATACGCTGTTTTTTATATGTACGGCTTTCAGCTTTCACACCGTGCGGCTTACAACACGCTGGAAAACATACGCCGCTTTTTGCAGGAAAACTTGGAGCGCAAGCCGCTCGGAAAAGTGAGGGAGATGGGCAGCGGAGCTATCAAAAAGCTGTTTACCGATGACATTGAATCGATAGAACTCCTTTTGGCGCACATGATCCCCGAAGGGATTGCCAATCTCACCGTTGCCGTGTTTGCGCTTGTAACCATCCTCGTTATAGACTGGCAGCTTGCACTGCTTACCTGTGTTGTCATTGCGCTGGGCATCAGTGTTTCGGGACAGATGTACCGTGTCGGTGTCGAGCAGATGGGCAGTTACTTTGCCGCAGCAAAACGGCTGAACAATACCATTATCGAATATGTAAACGGTATGGAGGTTGTCCGCGTGTTTAACCGGCAGGATGAATTCGGCGAACGGTTTGCCTCTTCCGTTACTGCGTACCGCGACTTTGCGCTGTCATGGTACAAGGTTTCATTCCCGTGGATGGCTCTATACGGCAGTTTGTTTTCTAACATTTTACTATACAGCTTGCCTTTCGGCACACTGCTTATCTTGCTCGGTCAGCTGACCCTTGCCCGCTACATTTTGACAATTTGTCTTTCTTTCGGTATCGCGCCGCTCCTGCTCCGCTGCATGAGTTTTATCGGCGCCGTACCGCAAGCAAGTTATAAAATTCAGGCGTTGGAAAAGGCATTTGATTACCCCGAACTGAAAACGGGAACGGCGCCGTTTTCCGGCATGGGGCACGACATCGAGTTCCGCAATATCCGGTTTGCATACAAGGATTTGGAAGTTCTGAAAGACGTCTCCTTTACGGCGCAAGAGCGGCAGATGACTGCCTTAGTCGGGGCGAGCGGCAGCGGAAAAAGCACGGCGGCAAAGCTCTTGGTGCATTATTACGATGTTTCGGGCGGCGAGGTGTTAATCGGCGGACAGAATATCCGTGACATGAGCTTAGAAGCGCTCAACGAACAGATTGCCTACGTTTCTCAGGATGTATTTCTTTTTAACAAGAGCATTGCGGACAATATCCGAATCGGCAAAAAAGGCGCAACCGATGAGGAGATTATTGCCGCAGCAAAAAAAGCGCAGGCGGATGAGTTTATCCGCGAACTGCCGGACGGGTACGCAACGCTTGCAGGGGAAGCAGGCAGTAAACTTTCAGGCGGGCAGCGGCAGCGGATTGCCTTTGCACGGGCAATACTCAAAGATGCTCCGATTGTCATTTTGGATGAGGCAACCGCCTTTATCGATCCTGAAAACGAGCAAAAAATGAATCAGGCAATATCCGAAATCGTGCGGGATAAAACCGTTATCGTCATCGCTCATAAAATGAAGTCCATTATGAACGCCAATCGCATTATTGTGCTCAAAGACGGACGTATCGCCGCTTCCGGCTGTCATGCGGAGCTTATTAAAACCTGTCCGGAATACCAAAACCTCTGGCGTATCTCGGAAGAAACCGCAGACTGGACGGTACGGGGAAAGGAGAAAAAAACGCTATGATAGCGATGGTTCAGCAATTACTCGTATTTACCGGCACGTACGCTCGGAAAATCCGATTGGCATATCTGTTTACTTTTTTAAAAGCGGTCGCGGCAAATGCTCCGTTGATGGTTGCCGTAAAACTTATCGACATGCTTATCAAAGGTGAAGCCGACATTAAAACGGCAATCTATGCGGCAGCGGTCATGCTGCTTTTGCTGGCTATTCAGGCAATCTGTCAAAATATCGCAGACCGGCTGCAAGCGGGAGCGGGATATAAGGTCTTTGCGGAAAAGCGGCTGGAGCTTGGGCGGCATCTGCGCCGGCTGCCGATGGGATACTTTACTGCGGGGAATATCGGAAAAATCAGTTCGGTGCTGTCGGCCGATATGGTCTTTATCGAGGAGCAGGCGATGGCGGCTGTTTCGGAGGTTACAAGCAGCATCGCGGCGCAGATTATTTTAACGGGGTTTCTCTTTGCGCTGCATCCGCTGTTCGGAGCTGTTGCCCTTGCGACGGAGCTTACGGCAATTCTTTTCGCGCAGCCGATGATCCGGCTTTCCGCCCGTAATTCAAAGCTGCGCCAAAAAAGCATCGAAGCATTGACCGGCGCCGTGTTGGAATACACGGAAGGGCTCGGCGTAATTAAAAGCTATAACCTCACCGGAGCGGGTGCGGAAGATATCAGAGCCAGCTTTGAGCGCATGAAAGAAGCGAGCTTGTCTTTTGAAGAAGAATATTCCCCCAAGGAGCGGACACTGCTGATCATTTACAGTCTCGGTATGACCGCAATACTTGCCCTCAATATTCGGTTGTTTCAACACGGAGCCCTGTCAAGCACCGTATTTGTCGGCTGTATGCTGTTTGCCTTCAATCTTTTTACGCCGCTTAAACAGCTCTATCAAAAAACCGGCATTCTGGCGATCATGCAAGCTGCGCTGAATCGTGTGAACGAAGTATTTAACGAACGGGAGCTTGAGGATACGGGAACCGAGTCTTTGCCGCAAACAGCCGATACGGAAATAACATTCAAAAATGTGTCGTTTGACTACGAGGATAAAGAAGTGCTGCATAACCTATTGTTCAGTATCGAGCAAGGACAGATGGCGGCCTTTGTCGGGCAGTCCGGCGGCGGAAAAAGCACGATTATGAATATACTGGCGCGGTTCTGGGATATATCGAAGGGCGAAATTCTCCTACGGGGAAAAAACATCAAAGAGCTTCCGCTGCCGGTGTTAATGGATCATATCAGTATGGTGTTTCAGCGGGTCTATCTGTTTGAGGACACAATAGCAAACAATATCGCGATGGGGCGTCCTTATGCGGATAGAGAAGCGGTGATCGAAGCGGCAAAAAAAGCGCAGTGTTATGATTTTATCATGCGGCTTCCGTACGGATTCGATACCGTTATCGGTGAAGGCGGCGCCTCTCTTTCGGGCGGAGAAGCCCAGCGTATTTCGATTGCACGGAGTATTCTCAAAGACGCGCCGCTCATCATCTTAGATGAAGCGACCGCGAGTATCGATGCCGATAACGAGCAGGCAATACAGAAAGCCTTGAGTGAATTATGCCGCGGAAAAACCACACTGGTTATTGCTCACCGGCTGGAAACCGTCCGCGAAGCAGACCGTATTTTTGTCATTGATGGCGGAGAACTCAAAGAGCAAGGTACCCATGATGAACTGATCAAAGCGCACGGACTCTATTACCGCATGACGCAAGCCCATAATGACGCTACATCGTGGCAAGAAGGAGCGTAAGAATGAGCGGAACCGGATCAAAAATATGCGGACTCATCTTTGTTATCATCAGTATTTTTCTGCTGCTTGGAGGGCTGTATCTTCCGGCAGCCGTGTTTCCCCCTTGGCTGCTGTGGAGCTTAGATATTGCCGGAATGGTTTTACTTGCCGCCGGTATCGTTATGTATAAGGTGTTAAAACGGTAAAGGAACTATCAAATTCATATAAACCATACGACTTTATTGCTGTTATTATAAAAACCTTTTGTATGCCATTTTTCTATGAATTTATGATGATTAGACCGAATCTTCAATCGTCCAATCCTCAATTAATAAACCTTCTACCCTTGAGAACTCTCCGACATTGTGTGTTATTAATGTTCCACCGTTTGCTAGAACTGTCGCTGCAATCAGCATATCATTCGGGCCGATTATGACGCCATTTGACGATAAAATTTTTCTTAATTTTCCGTATTCTACTGATGATTTTTTATCAAAAACAACTGTCGGATATAAATCTAAAAACGGCCTGTAAACTGAAATTGTCTTTTCATAATCGTTGGAATTCCTTGCTCCATATTCAAGCTCGGCAAGAACAACAGACGGAATGGCTATATCTCTTTCATGTTCTTCTAATTTTTCTCCAATCTTACGAAATGTCCCCTTTATAAAATAGATTACAATGTTTGAATCCAAAAAATACTTCACAGTGCCTCCAGCTTTGTATCAGCAGAAAAATCCGTTTCAGTTGGTATATTCATTTCGATATCTTTGCCGCTTCCAAAATAGTGCCAGATATTTTTTTTATTTGAGTCATCTCTAAGGTCGAAAGGAAGTCCATTAACTGCGATCGTTTTTTTCATAAAAATCCTGATAGCTGTCGGTAAATCCAGTCCGTAATGATTATAGATATTAGTAACTTCATCTTTTAGAGCTTCATCAACTCTTATTTGAACAAGTGTGGTCTTTATCATTATTGCCTCCTCTTTTAAGTATTCGGTATTCATACATTCGTATGAAAATCATATATTTATATAAGCAGATTGTCAAGGAAGTGATATACCTGCGCAAATTTTGAAGCAGTTCGGCGATTCTATGCAAAAAATAATGCAAGTAACCGGTCTTAGTAAAGAAGAGGTAGAAAATGCTTGATGCGTTTTGTCCTGCAAAACGTTATAAATTTTTTGGCACTATTTTTTCTTGCGGTTTTGTTCTTTCCATGTTATAATAAGTCTATATTGGATTTACCGCTGAACATCAATTTTGCCGGTATTTACGGTAAATTCGCATAAAAAACTATTCTTTTTTAGGGAAAGAGGCTTGACAGTTATGAAAAACTCGTATATTGTACCCCCCCCCCCCCCCCCCC
>NZ_CALHGC010000081.1 GCF_938029485.1 uncultured Treponema sp.
GGGCTATTAGCTCAGTAGGTAGAGCAACGCCCTTTTAAGGCGTGGGTCGATGGTTCGAATCCATCATAGCTCAAAAGACTGCAAGGGTGCTTGCAGTCTTTTTTTTTACGTAATTGATTTCGATGCAGGGGCGCCTTCTAAAAGTCAAAGTTTTTCGAGGGCATTTTAACTAAGAGGAGGAAGATAATGACACATCCGATAGAAGTAGAGGTTAGAAGCTATGAACTGGATGCATATAATCACGTAAACAATGCTATATATTTAAACTACTTGGAATACGCCCGCATGGAATACCTGCGCAGAATCGGGTTTAATTACGTTGGGTTAATCGAAGAAGGCTATATGCTCTATGTAACGCATATCGATATCCACTACAAATATTCCGCACGCCTCTACGATAAGCTCCGCATTGACGTTACGCCCATCAAACTCGGCAAACTTTCGGGAACTTTCCGGCAGGTCATCACCAATCCGGAAGGATATGTCTGCGCTGAAGCAGAAGTGTCATGGGGCTGTGTAGATAAAACCGGTAAACCGGCAAAACTACCGGACAAGTATTTTGTTGCAGGACTCATGCCGGATACGTAAAAGCTTATTCATGCAATACGTTTTACCTGCACTCGGCACTGTATGCATTCATTTTCTCTTTTAGTCATATCCGCATAATCTTCTTTATTTGCTGGACACCTATTAGCAAAAAGTCTATACTTTTCTTGTATATAAGTAATATACGCTCGAATCCGCTTATTATCACCTTTCACAAGCGGATATCATTTTTATCATAAAAAAAGGAGCCTTGACAAAATGCACCTCATCTCCGCTAACCAAAGGCGAGCCGAAAAAACAAAAAAACGCTTTTCTCTCCGTTACAAACTGATCATCATCTTCGGGTTTTTGATTTTGACGGCAGGACTTACCGAAGGCGTTCTTGCAATTAGAACCGCCCGTAAAGCCGTAACCGAAAAGATAGAAACACACTTAATCGATAAAGCAACCGATACGGCGGAAGTTTTGGACGGGCGCGTAACCGCACTTTTCCAGTTTTTGGAAGGTATTGCACGTATGCCCGTGCTCAGCGATCCGGAGCGCTCATATACCGAAAAGGTCGCTGCATTGGGTAAAGAAGCCGCTGCAAACGATACATTGCTGAAGATAAATATAGCCGATTTGGACGGAACCTTGCACATGGCAAATCAACGCACCATTAGGGTTGACAATCAGGAGTGGTTTCGGACAGTCAAGCAAGGTGAAAGGTTTTTATCAGAACCCTTTGTGTCGGCTGCTGACGGTCAGCTGATCATCGTATGCGGCGTTCCCATTCTTGACGCAAACAAAAATGTTGCAGCGCTGCTGAATGTTTCTTTACGCGGTTCATGGTTGTCCGATCAAATTCATGATATAGTCGTCGGGCAAACAGGCTGGTGCTACATTTTAGGACTAACCGGAACAACCATTGCCGATAAAGATATGGAATTGGTAAAAAATCGTATAAATTTCGGCGAAGAGGCGAAAAAAGATGCCTCTTTCAGTTCTCTCGCTGCTTTTGAAAAAATGGCGATCGAAATCGACGAACCTTCCATCGGTTTTTACGAATACAAGGGTGTGAACAAAATCGCCTCTTATGCAACGATGAAAACAACCGGATGGACAGTTGTTATAAATGCTCCCAAAGAAGAATTTATGGGAACTGTTAACGAACTGCGGCTTGAAATGATTATTATCGAAGCTATCATCTTGGTTATTACGCTGGTCATCGTCTACTTTATCGCCAGAACAATGATAAAACCGATACAAACAGTAGTTTCTGCTTTACAAAATATTGCGCAAGGAGAAGGAGACTTAACGGCGCGTCTGCCAGTACACGGCAATGATGAGATAACTGACTTGTCCGAATACTTCAACGAGACAATTGCGAAAATCGCTGCTTCAATTCAGCAAGTCGGTATCAACAGTAACACAATGGAAGAGATTGGTAACGAGCTAGCTTCCAATATGACCGAAACCGCCGGCGCTGTACATCAGATAAGTGCGAATATCGACGGGGTAAAGCAGCAGGCAATGACCCAAGCGGCAAGCATTACC
>NZ_CALHGC010000082.1 GCF_938029485.1 uncultured Treponema sp.
TTTATGAGATAACTTATCTATCATATATTGATTTTCTTTAAGGTCAACAGCTTTTTGTAGCACTGTACCCTCTGCTGAAATATTTTCCGAAGATATAATTGTGACATCTATAAAAGATCTGATTTTTTCTATGGCAGTTTTATCTTCATCATAAGCAATAATATAAATATCTTTCAGTAGTCTATCTGAATATTGTTCTACAAGACAATATAAGATATCCTCTTTATTCTTAAAGTGATAATATAACAACCCTCTTGATATATTTACTTTATCAACTATATCCTGAGTTGTTGTATTAGTATATCCTTTCTCCATAAAGAGTATCATTGCAGCATCCATAATCTCTGCACGTCGTATTTCAGGTTCTTTTACATCTCTCATTTTATACCTCCTATTATTTATATAATACATCTAAACTGACAAATTGTCAATTGATTTTAATCTTGTTATTTTATGCTTTTTCATATCCTTTTTTCTTGCAAAATTCATCAAATGCCTTTGCTAATACTTCCTGAACTCTCCAATTATCATCTTTAGAAACTTCATCTCGCATAAATGCTAAAATATCATCTTGTTCTGATAAGTATCCAAAAAGAAATACACCGTACATTCTTACTTGATAGGTATCAGATTTATAGGCTAAAAAAGCCAACTTCTTGATATATTCATTATCATTAGATTTATAATCGGTTAAGGCTCTTTTTTCTTCCTCTTTAAAACCATTCTCTACCAAAGAAAATTCTTTTTCTAAACTCGCAATATACTCTTTCAAATGAACTCACCACCTTTTTCTTCACAGTTTTCTCTCTACATATTTGCTAATATTATACCATTTTTAAGGCTTTCATTCACTGTCAGATTTTTCCCCCAGGTTAGCGATGGTAGCTACGCCCAAGGATGTACATCCTGTACATCCTTGGGCTACGAGTTCGCAATGCGAACTCGCTTCTGATTCACATCACTGACATCCTTGTCCGTACAGAAACAAAGTGGAGGAATGGAGCGGTAGCGGAACAGCGGACGTAGCGCCCCGAACGCAGTGAGGGGAACCTCCATATAATTATTTATGCACCTTCCAGCTTGCAGCTTCGCGACGCTCGCCGATAAAGTTTCGGTATATGCCGTCCTGCTCCAACAGTTGGGTATGGGTGCCGTGCTGTACAATCTTGCCGTGGTCTACGACGATAATCTGATCGGCTCTCTCTACGGTTTTCAGCCGATGAGCAATCATGATGACGGTCTTTTCGGCGGTGAGTGCTTGGACGGCGTGCATCAGTTCGTTTTCATTTTCGGGATCGACGTTGGCGGTTGCCTCATCCAAAAAGATGACCGGCGCGTTTTTCATCATGGCGCGGGCAATGGAGATGCGCTGCTTTTCTCCGCCGGAAAGACTTGCGCCGCCTTCACCGACAACCGTATCGTATCCGTGGGGAAGGCTTGAGATAAAGTCATGGCAGCAAGCCTTTTTCGCCGCAGCGATCACATCTTCCATCGGAGCGCCGGGCTGACCAAAGCGGATATTGTTGGCGATGGTGTCGTGGAATAAATAGACCGATTGGAACACAAAACTGAAATTCGCCATCAAAGAATCCATATCGTAATCTTTCACATTCCGGCCGCCCAGCATAACGGTTCCCCCGTCTACATCCCAAAACCGTGCAAGCAGATTTACCAAGGTGGTTTTGCCTCCGCCGGAAGGACCGACAATCGCCGCCGTGGTCTTTTCCGGAATATGCAATGAAATGCCGTCGATGATCTTTCGTTTCTCATACGAAAATGCTATATCCTGCGCAGTAATATCGCGTACTGATGGTGTAATATTTTCTCCGGATATATCCATCTGCGGCGTGTTCAGAATTTCCTGCGCCCGGTCAACACTCATATCAACCACGCGCAGCAGTGACGAGTATTGTCCTGCCGTTTCCAAACTGGTATAGATGATAAATGCGGAGATTACCATGACAACAGCATTCAGCGCGTCCATGCTTCCGGCACAATAAAATACGCATGAAAAAGCTACCATTGCCACACCGGTAAGCTTGGCGATAAAACTCTGCAATGCTATGCGGGGCACCAATGTCATTTCCATATCGGTATTGATCTTACTGTTTTCCGAGATAGCATCATTTAATTCCTTGCTCTTAACTCCCGTCAACCGGTAAGCCTTAACCTCGGTCATCCCTTGCAGGTATTCCAGAACCTTTTCGACGAGCCTTTCATCTGCGCGTATCTTTTTTCCCGACACCTTTTCGGAAGCAATCCGGAGACGGCTGTTTGCAAAAAGAAACAGCGAAAAACCGCAGAGCAGCACACAGGCGATTCTCCAGTCGAAGAAAAACAACATGATGACAATAAGCGAGGTTGTAAGCAAGCCGTCGCAGACAAGCATTACCACACGAGTCGCGATATTTTCAAGACTTTCCATTATATTAGTTGTGATAGACGTAATCTGCCCGAGGCTGTTGGCATTAAAGTATCCCATCGGAAGATACCGCAGATGCTCCGCAATCTCCACCCGTTTTTTCGCACAAGTGTCATAGCCTCCTTCGGTCTGCAACATAACGGCCTTTGATTTTAGCAATCCCGATCCGGCAATGCTGATCAGCATAATCCCTAACGAGAGCAGGATATCTTTTGTGTCTACCGTTCCATTCATCAGTGCCCGAATCATCACCGCAATCGCCGGAATCTTTAGCGCCTCAAACAGAGCCTGAATAACATTGAGCCGAATGGAAGTGATAAATTTCCGGCGGTTTTCTTCACCGCAGAACGCAAAAAACTTTCTAATAACTTTAAGCATGATCTTTCACCTCAATATGTGCATTCCACATCGTTTCATATAACCCGTGATGAGACAAAAGCTCATCATGGGTTCCGCTGTCTGCAACGGCACCGTCTTTAATAACATAAATACAATCGGCAGCGGTAATCGTCGAGAGCCGGTGCGCAATCACGATGAGCGTCTTACCCTCCGTCAGCTTAGAGATAGAGCGCTGAATAACCGCTTCGTTTTCAGGATCGGTGTAGGCGGTTGCCTCATCCAAAATGATAATAGGTGCCGCTTTCAGCATTGCTCTGGCAATGGAAATACGCTGCCGCTCGCCGCCGGAAAGATGCCCGCCGGAAGTGCCTACCACGGTATCGTAACCGTGCTCCAGCTCCAAAATGAATTCATGGCAACCGCTGTGTCTTGCCGCTTCCTCCACTTCCGCATCCGTTGCATCAGCCCGTCCAATGCGGATATTTTCCCTGACCGTCATGTTGAATAGATAATTATCCTGCGAGACAAAGGCAATCTTATCTGAATACGCCTCTTGCGGAATTTCACGAATGTCCGTATCTCCCAGCAAAATTGAGCCGCTGCTCACATCCCAGAGCGAAGCGATGAGGCGCGCAATGGTACTCTTTCCGCTGCCGGAAGGACCGACCAGCGCAATAAAACTGCCCTCCGGGATTTCCATCGAAATGCCGTGAAGCACTTCCTTTTCCTTATATGAAAAATGAACATCCTGCAGTTTCAGCGTATTTCTCTTTGGAACAGTTCCGTCTACAGGGCGCTCCATTTCGGGAGCATACAGAATACTTTGAACTTCACCGAAGATGGTTCCCATGGTTCGAAAGTCGTCCGAATAACTCATCAAGGTTATAAGCGGTGTGATGATGCCGACGGACAGAATAATGATTGTTACCAGATTCTGCGGAGAAAGATGTCCTCCCTTTACCAAAAGACCGCCGATGGGGAGCACGGAAACCATTGTAGCGGGCATGATTACCGTGGCGAATGTAAAGGTGAGAATACAGGAGCGCATCCAATCGATATAGCTGTGAGCGGCTTCATACGCGTCATGCACGAAGCGGTCGTAGGAACTTTTTGTATTTCCGAAAACCTTGATGACTTGAATACCGCCGATATATTCAACCGCCGTATCATTGAGTGCTTTGGTGGCTGTAACCGTGCGTTGATAAAATTGAGGACTGCCCTTCATCATAAGACCGTAACAGAAAAAGCCCACCGGTATCGTTGCAAGAGATGCCAATCCCATACGCCAGTCAATGGTAAAAATGTAGATCAAAATGATGACGGGGATCAGTAAATTTGCGGTGAACTCCGGAACGATATGCGCCAGTGTTGTTTCAATGCTGTCGATACGTTCGATGAGCGTATTCTTGAGCGCCCCGGAACTTTGCTCCAGCACCGCCCCCAGCGGCATTCTTGTCAATTTTTCCGTGCAGCGCTTTCGGAGTTCAGCAAGCACCGCAAACGTCGCTCTATGACTTGTCGATGTACTGAGCGCATGAAACAGTACACGGCAAAACCAGAACGCTGCGATAATCAGACAACGTATCAGATAATACGAAAGGTCTTTGTTTCCGCCCATCAAACCGTGTACGATGCCGGCAACAACAAAATACGGTGCGATGGAAAAGGCCACACCGATGACTGCGAGGATAACACTCAGAACATATTGTCCTTTGTGTTCCCCTGTTTGTCCCAACGCCCACGCGATAGGCGAAGGACTTTTTTCTTTTTCCTTCATAAGTAAACTTCCTTTTGTTAGCTAACAAACAATAGTTAGTATTAGCTAACATTCACTTAAACTCATCGCCTATTCTTATAACCAAAGACAGGCGGTGAGTCTTTATCATGGTTCAAGTATGCAAGCTATTAAAACCCCAACAACTGCTTCCAGCCCGGAACAAAGAATGCCTCTACCGTTGTTAAGCAGCGGAGCGCTTCTTCCACGCTGTAATTATGGATAACCGGTTCAAAGAGCGCAGTCGTATATGCTGAAAGCAAAAGATGCAGCTCCTTTGGAGTAATATCCCTCACCGCGTAGCCTTGCGCTTTCAGCATCGGCATATATTGTAAAAGCTGCGCTTGCTGCCCCTCTGTAAGATCGTGGAGGAAATGCTCGTACTTACTCCCCCGCGATTTTGCCAGCAATAGATGATATTCTTCCATGTTCGGATAGATTATCTCACGCATCATGTCTATTTCGGAATCCCGCCACTGTATACGTTCTTCGTGATGAACTGCATCCACATACCGCGCAACGTGCGCATCCAGCCAAGCGTTTATGCGATCCACCGCAGGAGCAACAATTTGATCAAAGAGATCTGCTTTATCCACACAATGCCGATATATTCCCGCAGCCGTCATACCGCAGCGTTCAGCAATGCTCCGCATGGAAGACTTATCAAAGCCCATCTCCATAAATTCGGCTTTTGCTGCGGCTATAATTTTTATATGATTGGCGGTTTTGTCTCTCGGCATGGGTACCCTCTTTCGTATACAGTGTTAGCTAACACATATAAACATACAACCGATCGCGGTAGGTGTCAAGGGGATGAAGGGAAGGGGAACAAAAAATTGCAGTTTTTAATGTAATAAGATACAATAGAGTCTATGCTTGAAAGTGTAAGTCCGATAATACTACATCAGATAAACGGAGCGGCGTATTGCTGTCTTGCTTCGGGGATGGAGCCGCGTGCTTTTGCGCATTCGGCTGTTACCGATTATCTTCACGACGCCTGTTTGCGTATTGCGCCTGACGGGACGGTGCAGGAGTTTTATCTTAACGAGACCCTTACGTTTTTTAATGCGGAAACAGGACGGGAAGAGGTTGGGATTGTACTCCCGCTGCGGGAAGCGCACCTGCTTATCGGCTTGGCTTGTCCCGATACAGAGAATGCTGCTGCCGGTGCGTTCTGCGATCCGCAGGCGCTTCTTCGTGCAGAGTCTGTATTACGAAAGCTGTACCGGCTTTTTTCTTACCTTATCGCAGCGTATAAGCAAGGCGCAGTAAGCGAAGCTTTTTTCCGAGCTGCGGTGTCTGCTCCCTTGTGTTTGCTGGCGGAGGGAGGAATAGACGGTGGCGCTCAAGACCTTATCGTGCTTTCGCCTCGATTAGCGCTCCGCTGCGTTACTGCCGAAACCGCGGCGGCGCTTCGCTTCCACTATCCGTGGGTACATCCTGATGCGGAACGTGTGCCGCTTGACGATGCTGTGTCCTTTTTCTTAGCAACGCTCAGCTATGCCTGCATCACCGGAGCGCCGCCTTTTAACAGCGCCGCCGTCCCGTTTGCAGCGGTAGACGGGGATGCCTTTTGCGCCAACGGTGCCGCGGAACGGTTGGTACAGAATATACGGGACGGCGTTTATGTGCCGGTTGAACTCCGCTGTCCGGCGCTGTGTCCGCAGTTTGCGCGGCTTATTGATGACGGGTTATCGGCAGCTGCGGGGCAGGGGAGTGCTAAAACTACAGGCCGGCACGGTAGTGTCAAATCCGCCGGACATAAGAGTATTGGTCTTGAAAAAACTGCGGGCGGCGATATAATGCCTAACTGCCGCGCCGCGGCCGCGCCGCTGCTGCCGCTTGTAGAACAGCTCTGCAGTCATTGCGATGAATCGCAGCCGCTCTTCACCGGTATACAGGTAGACGAAGTACCGGCGCAACGGGCGGTGCCAACCGAAGATGCTGAGGTTCAAGCATCTGAGGATTCAGCGCAACGGGCGGCGCTTGAAGCTTTTATTCAAACAGCGAGGAAACGCATCAGCCGAAAACGCTTTGTTAGACGGAACTCCGGCAAAATTGCGGCAGCGGCGGTACTGTGTGCCGCGCTTATTGCCGTAACGGCAGCGGTGGTAGTGCATCTCCGTAAACCGCCTGAGACGGCAGGTATGTCAACGGAAGCGGTGATACGCGGTTTTTATACCGCCGTCGGAACACTCGATCAAACGATAACCGGCGCTTATACCAAAAACAAAGCCGCTGCCTTATATGACGGTCTGATGGTACATTTGTATGTAACCGGCAAAACACGCGAGGCCTACGAGCGCAAAAAGATTTATTACACGCCTCAGGAGTTCTTCAATTTCTGTGAATCTGCGCGGAGTGTCGATCCCGTACCCGCTGCTGATGAGAAACTCATTCGCTATAAAAAAGCGGTGATCAAATTGCTGGGCGGAGGTTCCGTCTACGGTATTTCCGGCTTGGAGATTGTTCCCGCTGCCCAGATCGGGTGGTTTGACGTGAGGTTTTATCACTGGCTGCCGATTTTTTCATCGGAAGAAGCTGAGGCGGCGGCAAAGGCTATGGAAAAAGCGCTTGAAGCTTCTACAAACGATCCCGATGTGGAGCTTTCGGAGCGGAGTGCCTTTCCCGTACAGGTACTCTATAAGCATGACAGGGTACAAGTCATATCGGTTAAGGGCAGCTTTTTTATCGGGGCAATCGAATCGGCGGAAAGTACGGTTGCCGCCGGTTCCAGCGATGTACTGCTCGAAGATTGTGCGTTACCGCCCGCGGACAGGCCGGCCTATTTAAAAGGATTGTAATATGAGAGAACGGAAAAATATCTATACGCTTTTACATCAGGATGCAGGTTCAGCTGCCCGCACGGGAGTGATACGCCTGCCTCACGGTACGGTACAAACCCCCGCCTTTATGCCGGTAGGAACAGCCGCGACGGTAAAAGGTATAACCAAGGATGATTTACACGAAATAGGCTTCGAAATCATCTTAGCGAATACCTACCATCTCTTTTTGCGGCCGGGTATGGACGTTATCAAGCAGGCGGGCGGGCTACACGGATTTTCCGGCTGGAATAAAAACTTTTTGACGGACTCAGGCGGCTTTCAGGTATTCTCGCTGTCTCAGCTGCGGAAAATTAAGGAAGAAGGGGTAACATTTCAGAGCCATATCGACGGCAGCAGGCAGTTTTTAAGCCCCGAAATCGCGGTGCAGGTGCAGGCCGCCTTTAACAGCGACATTCAAATGCAGCTCGATATCTGTTCCCCTTATGGTATTCCCAAAAAGGAAACCGAAAAAGCGCTGACGCTGACAACTGCGTGGATGCATCGGGCGGTGCGGGAATGGGATCAAACGGAAGGGTACGAGGGAAGCCTTTTCCCGATTATACAAGGCGGTTTTTTTGAAGACCTCCGTATCAGAAGTATCGAATCGATTATGGAATGCGATCCGCACGGCATTGCAATCGGCGGTCTTTCCGTCGGCGAACCTGAGGATGTATACAAGGAATTTTTAGCCTTTACCGCCGCGCATGTTCCCAAACATAAACCGCTCTATGTGATGGGCATCGGCACCCCCGATTATATTTTAGAGGCGGTAAAGAACGGCGTCGATATTTTTGACTGCGTACTTCCCTCTCGGAATGCACGGAACGGAAACTTGTTTACCCGTACCGGCCCCATCTCAATTAAAAAGAAAGAATATGAATACGATTTCGGTCCGATCGATCCGAGCTGCTCCTGCAAGGTATGCCGGAATTACAGCCGCGCGTATCTGCGGCACCTGTTCCGCTGTAAGGAGATTCTGTATTCGATGCTTGCAACCTACCACAACTTAGCATTCCTCCATCGAATGGTTGCCGAAATCAGGGAAGCAATTACCGAAGATCGTTTTTCGGAATACTACCGCAGCTTCCTGAAAGATTACTCCTGAAAGATTACTATGGAAAGAAAACAACTTAATCACTTTGACTCCTCCGGTAAAGCCGTGATGGTGGATGTCGCCGGTAAGGATGAGACAAAAAGAATAGCGGTTACGCACGGTTTTATCAGCATGAGCGCGGAGGCTTTTCTTGCAGTACGCGAAGGCAGCGTTAAAAAAGGCGATGTGCTGGGAATTGCGCGGGTTGCCGGAATTATGGCGGTAAAAAAGACGCCGGAGCTTATCCCCCTCTGCCATACGCTGCAGGTTACGAGCGCCGGTATTGACTTTACGCTGCACGAAGCGGAATGTAAAATCGAGGCTGTATGTACGGTCGGCGCTACCGGACGGACGGGCGTTGAGATGGAAGCGCTGACGGGTGTTTCCGCCGCGTTGCTGACGATATACGATATGTGCAAGGCGCTGGATCGTTCGATGTGTATATCGGGAATAGAACTTTTGAAGAAAGACGGTGGAAAGAGCGGCCTCTATGAAAGATAGGTTCCTGCGGGAAATCGATTATATCAGAATATCCGTAACCGACCGGTGTAATTTCAGGTGCCGTTACTGTATGCCCGTTCAAGGGGTCGGATTTATTCCGCATGATCAAATTCTCAGGTTTGAGGAGATTATCAGGATAGGCCGGTTACTTCCTCGGATCGGTATCAAACATATCAAAATTACCGGCGGCGAGCCGCTGGTTAGAAAGGGCATTTGCGCTCTTATCAAGGATTTAAAAGCGCTTGAAGGGATTGAGCAGGTTACACTGACGACAAATGGGTATCTGCTTGAACAGGCGGCCGAGAAGCTAAAAGAGGCGGGCATAGACGCGGTCAATGTCAGTGTCGATACGGTCAATAGAGAAAACTTTACGAAGATATGCCGCAAAGACGGGCTTGCAGAGGTGCTGCGCGGAATAGACACGGCGCAGAAACTGGGTATCGCCCTCAAAGTGAATACCGTCGTCAGCGGGAACAGCGCGCTGGCAGAATTGCTCGATGTGCTCGATTTTTTTTCACGCAAAGGTATCACGGTGCGGTTCATAGAGCTGATGCCCATCGGTATCGCGGAACGGACGCGGGTAACAAATGCGGACTTATTCAATCTGATTAAGCGGCATCATCCCGATATTACAAAGGACGATTTTAGAAGCAACGGCCCCGCGCGGTATTATCAATTCGGAGACGGTAAACGGGTCGGTTTTATCTCGGCGGTACACGATATGTTTTGTTCTTCGTGCAATCGGGTACGGCTGACTGCTGAAGGGGTCATCAAGCCCTGTCTTGCAAGTACGCTTTCATATAATATAAAGCGTTTACTCAGAAGCGGAGTCGGAGATGCCGAGCTGGAGAGGGCTTTAAAACAAGCGGTGTTCCATAAGCCGGTAAGTCATCATTTTAGCAACAGGCGGAAAACGGAAACGCGCGTGATGAATACGATAGGAGGATGAGCCGGTGGGAACCGTGATGGGAATATGTATCAGCGAAAAAAAAGGGACTGCAAAACATGCGGTCGAGCAAGCCGTTTTAATTGAAGATTTCGGACTGGAAAACGATGCCCATGCGGGTAAGTGGCACCGGCAAGTCAGCTTGCTCTCCTTTGAAACAAGAGAACGATTTAAGGCGAAAGGCGCAGACGTGACGGACGGAGCGTTCGGTGAAAATCTCTTAGTGAGCGGTATCGACCTCGTACACCTTCCGGTCGGCACCATTCTTAAATCGGGAAGTATCACACTTGAAGTAACGCAGATCGGGAAGGAATGTCACAGCCATTGCGCAATTTATCACACCATGGGCGAATGTATTATGCCGACAAACGGAATATTCGCGAAGGTGCTTACCGGCGGGCTTTTAAAAAAAGGAGACGAGATAACGGTAGCGGATAGTATCTAAATTGGGAAGAAAGGAAATACAGGCATGGAAAGACGGTAACAACGATGTTGCCTCCTTGCTTTTATTTTGAAATTCTTATATTTTGTACCGTAAATAATAGACCGTTCGATAACTTCGTTGTTGAACAGGTCGACGAGTTCTAAATCGCATTTCAAGGTAACCTGTTCAGAAACGGAAGTTTTAGAACAGATTTAATGTAAATAAAAATGTCATTTCACAAAGATAATCCGGTATCGGAACCGGATTACACCCTAATTATATCA
>NZ_CALHGC010000083.1 GCF_938029485.1 uncultured Treponema sp.
AAGATGATTCCGATAATCGGTAATGCCCAACCGGTAATCCGCCGCGCGGCCTCTATCACCAACGCAACTAATATCGTGCCCATGATGACATCGGTCAAGTTTGCGTCCCCTACCCTGTCGATAATCGCTTGATAATTCACCCACATATAGACGGGAATGATAACGGACAAAATCATCAATATGTAATCATACCATGCGATAACTTTTCTACTCGATGTTTTAAATGCAGGATAAATTGCAAAGGTCATCAACAAAATCATGCCGACGTGGATGGAACGGTGGCGCAATGTCTCCGGCCGGATATAACCGGATGCATACGCCAAATGGTAAAAGGTAACCAGCAGCGCAGTCCATTTAAGAATCTTTGTAAAAATCGGATTGACAAAGTTTCGAGTTCTGCTTTCCCGTTCAAATTCTTCCAAGAGAGCTTTTTGATCTATGCTCTTTTCTGTAGCCAAGATGTACTCCTCGATGAGGCATCGCTATTCCGAAGGATGCGAAGCAAATCTAACCGGATCTTTAGCGATTGCCCGATAATAATGAAGAAACGGTACGGTCTTACGACGGTATCAGTGCTTCCTCTGTAAGCCTAACCGTATTTTTGCCCGCTGGGGAAGCTCTTCTCCCCGTATGAGCACAATATCATTTATTGTAATATTTTTGAGATGTTTTTGCGAATGGATCCAATTAAACTCTTTGAACACACTGCCTTCTATATTTTCCATATAGATAAACCCGTCCTCATATCGGTAGGTACAGTTCATCTCTGCCGGAATACCGGCGCCGAAACCCTGAACGGCAATGGTAAAAAGTTTAAACGTATGCTCATCGGTTACCCGATAAAATTCTTTCCATAAGATATGTTCAAACGAATGTTCCCACTCAAACGAAAGAACATCGCCTGTCTGCACTGTTTGAATGCAATACCGTTCTTTCGTTACCTGATTGGAAATTTCGATAGTCTCATCGGAGGAACAGCTTAACGGCAGCAGTACGACGACAATAAGCAGGCACACTTTATGCAAGAATGCCCGCGTAGGCATGAGCCGCAATGCAGCAAAAAGCCGTTCCATCCAACGTATCCGTTAATTCTGCGGAGTCTTAAAACCTTTTTCCTGCCAGAATTTTACAGCGCCCGGATGCAACGGAATTTTCACATCCTCTACACCGAAGGACAAATCGATATGCTTATTTGCCGCATTGTGCGATGCTTTAATCGTCGAAATATTATCGAAGATAACAGTCAGCATATCGTACACGACATCCTCGGAAAGGTCGCTGTTTACCAGCATGATGTTATATACAAAGACAGTATCTACATCTGCAGTGTTGTTATAAGTGTTTGCCGGAATGATCGTCTGCGAGAAGAACGGATACTTTTGAATCAGAGCATCTCTACCAGCTCCGTCAATAGGAACAATTTCCATATCATAGCTGGTAGCAAGCTCCATAATCGTTCCATTCGGAAGACCGGACGTAACAAAAGCCGCATCGCACTGACCGTTTTTCATTTGATCGATTGCTTCACCGTATGACAGATAGTCAACCTTGCTGTCGGCATACGTCATACCATAGGCTTCATAAATCATACGGGCATTTAACTCAACACCGGAGTTTGCAGCGCCGACACCGACCCGCTTTCCTTTTAAATCTCCAACGGTTTTGATACCGGATTTACGCAGTGTTACCAGCTGCACGTAATTCGGCCATAAGCGCATACAAGCAGTCAGCTTAGGATTCGCTTTACCTTCATAGGCGCCGAAGCCCTTATATGCCTGCATAACGGAATCCTGCATTGCGATTGCAAGCTCTGCTTCACCCTTTGATATCATCGAAATATTTTCGGCTGATGCACCGGTCGCTTGTGAACTGGTATTATACCCAGCTGATTTTAAAGCTTCGGCAAAAGCTCCGCCGATCGGGAAATAAATACCGCTTGTAGGGCCTGTTGCAACTGTGACGAATTCTTTTGTCCTATCAAGGTGATGTTCGGCTTTCTCTCCGCTTTCTTTCTTTTCACAGCCTATCGTTGTTAGCACAATTAATGCCACCATACACAACAGGCCGAAAGTTACTCTTACTGCTTTCATACCTTCTCCTATAAAAGTTTTTTTCTGATGTTTCAACATCAGAAAAAAACTTTTAGCCGTGCGCATTACGCGCACCTATAAATAATCGAGTTTGCAACGCAAACTTTTTCATCGTGTTTATTTTTCGGTTTTAAACTTGCCTACTTCTAAGACAAGGCCGTCTATACTTTGTTTATTTTTGACGGCAATTTCAAGAGACTCTTGCGCTGCTTCATTGATCATCTCCGTCTGCGAGGCAATGTTTTCTATATTTTCCCGCAAAATACGCGTTAAATCATCCAGCCGTTTTGTCGCCGAAACGACCTTCTCACCGTCGGCAAGCATATCGCCGGAACCGCTTTTTACCTCGTTTGTCACGCCGGTAACATCGTTGATAATACCCCAGATGATTTTTCCGTTTTCTTCCTGCTCATCCATCGCTTGAACCACTCCTTCGATGGAGCTGCTTAAGCCTTTTGAGTATCCCGAAATAATATTAAACTTTTCAACGGCACCCGATGCGGAATCCGCAAGCGCTTTGATCTCGGCGGAGAGATTTTTAAGCGTTATGGAAATCTTTTTACCCTGAGCGCTCGATTCTTCGGCAAGTTTTCTTATTTCTGAAGCGACGACGGCAAATCCTTTCCCCGCCTCTCCCGCATGTGCTGCTTCGATAGCGGCGTTCATTGCAAGCAGGTTTGTTTGACTTGCAATATTTTCTATTACGGCGCCTGCTTCAATCAAATCACCCGATGCGTCCGATATCCGCTGAGATACCTCATTCGCTTTAGCGAGTGTTTCCCTGCCGTCATTGGTAGCTGCAGAAAGATTACGGATAGCCTCACGGGTTTCCACGACATTTTCCCCTACAGTATCGATACTGTGCGACATCTTATCAAAAGAGGTAGAGGATTCGGTAATCATAGCTGCTTGCTGTCCAATACTTTCATCCAACCCCCTCAGCGTTTTGATGATATGCTCGATAGCGGCAGCCGTGCCGGATACGCTTTCTTCCTGTTCGACAAACCGCTTTTTAAGATCTTCAATACCGGCGGTAATATTTGAGACCACTCCACTGACCGACATCATATTGCTTTCAAGATCGGAACCGACCGACTCCATCTCACGGGAATCGATACCGATTTTTTGGATGGAATTTTTCAGCTTTAAAATAGTCTGATTAAAATATGATGATAATACACTCGTTTCATCTTTGGTATTTGTAGGAAGCTCTATGGTAAGATCTCCCTCACCTTGCGCAATATTTCTGAGCGCCTCTATAACATGATTGATCGGATGGGCAATATTCCGTGCGATAAAGAAGCCGAACGCTATAGCGATAATCAGCTGACTCAATGCAATAACGATAAAGGTTTTGATAAGGTTCGCCACATTTTCCGCCATAAACTCGGAAACGGGAGCCGTTAAAAGCAATGTCCAATTTGCATACCTCATCGAAGAAGCGACTGAAATACAGCGGACACCATTTATATCGGAGACATTGACGGCGGATTTATGAGAAGAGAGCGCTTGTTTAAGGAACTGTGCAAACTCGCTTGTTTCGCTTCCTATTATTTCACTGTAAATACTTTTATAGAGGATCTCCGGACGGCGGTTTCCAAGAATAGTACCGGAAGGACTGATAAGATACGCCGTTCCCGTCTCACCGACAATGATATCGCTTATTAAATTCGACAAGGAATCACCTAAAACGGTTGCATTGATAACACCGGTAATCTTTCCCTGTAAATCGCGCATCGGAATTGCGACAATGGAAATATATCTCCTTTCGGTAGCCGATAAAGCAGGTTCCGTAATGATATACTTCCCCTTGATTGCCGTTTGAAACCAATCCGTATCGGTTACCTTTTCAACCGTATCATCGGTTCGATAAAGCATACCGTCCAGCCCGCAGATACCGAAGCTCAGCCATCCCCGCTGTTTCTGCATTTGAATTTCATTCTTAAATAAGTCTATTTTATTCCGATACGATAGCGTTTCTTCCTGAATCGCCGGCAGATTTGAGAACGCCTCCAGCTTTCCGAATAGCGCCTGTGAACGTTCATCCAAGACTTTAGAAGAACTTTTAACCAGCTCTTTAAGAAAGTATTGGGTATTGTTCAGAAGAGAAACGGAAGCAAGGTATACAGCGACGATATAGACGACCGCCAAAATGGAAACGGCAAAAAGTGCAAAGGCCGCTATCATTTTATTCCTAATTGAAAAAAACTTGAACCCTTTTTGCTCATGTAAAGCTGTCTGTGTCATTTTTTTCTCCATACGTATGCATTAATCTTTCAACGTAGCATCGGCGTTCCGCACAAAGGTATCAAGCGCATTTTTGATATCTTTTCCTGCGGCAGCATCTTTTAAAAGCGTATTCCAATAGCCGCGCATTGTCGAAAACCCCGTGATATTGTTGTAATACTGCCCGAAAAACCGCTGCAGTACCGAATTATACAGTATTTCCGCATCTTCCGCTTCAATTTGAATTTTAAAGCTGGCAGGAAAGCCGCCGGTAGCATTGATGAGTTTCGGAGCCCATACCTCGTCGGTTGCGGCAAAATGCAAAAACTTTTTTGACGCCTTTACCTTATTAGTATCGCCTTTTTTAAAGACACAAGCGCCCCCCGCTAAAAACTCCAGAAGCGGCGCACCGGCGTCATTCGGAAACGGCATATAGATCGGCGTAAAATCCTTTCCTTTGTATTTGCGTTTACCGTCATTCATTTTATTAAGTTGAGGCGAATAAAGAATAGTGTGAGCAGCTTGAGAAGAAACAAACATCGAAATTGCATCATTTGAAGTAAGTTCTTTTCCGTCCAGCAGCAGTCCCCGCTTCATTGCGCCTACCGTCCACTCCATATTCCGTACCGCCTGCGGTGAATTGTAAATATAACCGGAATAGTCGCCGTTTAAAAGATTTGCGTTTCCGTAAAGGTTAACCAAAAAGGCTCTGGTACCCTGATCGCCTCCTACATTCTTATAATAGAAAACGCCGGGAACGGTTCCTGCAGGAAGTTTTTCTTTAAGAGCCGTAAGCAGCCGTTCATATTCTGCAACCGTCCATTGACGGTCTTTCCGCTTATAGGGAAGTAAGCCGATAAGTCCAAGGTCTTCAAGCATTTCTTTATTAAAAGCCATAGAAAAAGCGCCTTCATGCATCGGATACATATAGGTTCGTCGGTCTTTACCGGCGGAAACAGCCAAAAGTATCGCAGTGATATACGGCTTTTCGGTTGCAAGCACATCATCCAGCGGTTCAAGAAGTCCTTTTTCCGCCCAGTTGATAATACGGCCGGGAGCGTCGTAGATAATATCGGGAGCCTTTCCTTCCGCTATGGCTTTTTCAATTTTTTCCGCTCCATCGCTAAAGCTGATCAGCGTGAAATGCACTTTAATAGAGGGATTTTCTTTTTCAAACGCAGCAATCAAACTCTTTTCAAAATCACCTTCAACACCGGTATCGGATGTAAAATTGGGAAACGACCAAAACTCAATTTCCGCAGAGACATCGGCATTCTTCCCGTTCATACAGCCCATAAACAAAACGGCAAACAGCGCACATAACACGAACAAAATTCTTTGCAATAAACCGTGAAAAATTTTAGTCATTATAACACCTTGGTATTTCATTAAAAAAACATCTCTAAATCTTCTCAAAACTAAAACTTCATCAGAGTCATAACTTCCATATACTGCTGTTGCTATATAACATGCTCCTTTGCT
>NZ_CALHGC010000084.1 GCF_938029485.1 uncultured Treponema sp.
TATGGCTGTCACCCGCAACGGTGATGGTTATTGTTTTCTTTTTTGATACGGCATAAACGGTTGCGTCCGCATTAAACTGATGATTATCAAGGATAACCGTACCTGAAGCTCCGTTCAGTTTCCATGTATCGTTTTCATAACCATCCTTATATTTGATGAGTTCCTCAGCTTTAGTTTTTACATCAGCCCATGTTTTGTTCTTATCGATTTTGAAGGATCGAGTAGTTGTTTTAAACTCAACATTTTCATCCCCTGCAGCAACCGTTATCGTTATTTGTGCAGGAGGAGGAGCTGAAGTCTGCTTCGACACGGCGTAGACGGTCGTACTCGTTTCAAACTTATACGTAGGCGCAATAACCGTACCTGAAGCACCGGTCAGTTTCCACTTATCGTTTTCATAACCGGTCTTATATTTAATGAGTTCCTCAGCTTTAGCTTTTGCATCAGCCCATGTTTTGTTCTTATCGATTTTGAAAGATCGAGTAGTTGTTTTAAACTCAACATTTTTATCTCCTGCAACGGTTATCGTTATTTTCTCAGGTGTTGAGCTGCCGCCCTGCTGCTGGGAAGACGCTCCTCCTCCCTTGGAGGGAGTATTGGGGCCTTTACATCCTGTAAAAAATGCCGCAAGCGTTATCACCGCTGCTATGCATAGTATGAGTTTCTTCATTATTTGTACCTCATTAAAAAATATTTCCCGGATTTTAAAGACCGGTTCTTTCGTTTCACGCTATGGGAATGTCTAAAAGGCACACGATGCCCTTAGCCGGTTTCCCCGTCAATACCCCAACAATTGTATAACTTTTGATAATCAACAATCCCGACGCAGAGCATCGGGATATGTTGTTCTCATAAAGTGGTTGCAGTCGGCTTTAATACCCTTTGTTACGGCGCACAGCGCCGGGGTATTAAAATCTCCGCACGAATAAAAACGTATTTGTAATAGAGATGTCGAATGGCTTTATTATAATTTAAGCCGCCAGCTGCTGAAAAAGACCGTTACACGGATATCTTTTTAACTTACAGATTGAACTCACAGGATAAGCCCTGTCATTTACCCTCTGTTATAGCTGGATAGTCAAAAAATCAACCGACTTTTGCAGCCTTTTGTTATTTTCAATATTCGTGGCGAATATATAGTATTTTCTTAAATGAATCAAGCAGATTAAAGCATAATTTTTTAGATTTTCGGAATAGTACCGATTTTTAGTTCTGCGGCAGAATCATATCTTCGGAAGTATTACCCTCGATATGCAAGAAAACCCTGTTAGGCAGACATGCATTCCAATCCCCTGCTTTTTTAAGTGCTGCAGCATTCACACAGGTTTTATTGGGACACGGCGAATCGGAGATAAAGGCGGTATTATGTTCTATCCGGATGGTAGTAGTGCCGATTGCGCCGGGTACAACGACCGTACGCGGTTCGGTAAGCGGGTATATCCATTTACCGCTTGGCGTTTCAATCACCAGCCGCTGTACGTGATTCTCTCCGGTATAGAGGAAAAAGCCCGCCCATAAGGAAACAGTGATAACGGAGGCAAAGATCAGATAATCAAGGACACGCAAGCGACGGAAAATAGGAATCATACGCTGTACTCTTTTTTTGTTTTCCGGGTTAAAAGCGCCCGTTGTATCTTACCGTTAATACCTTCCGCAAAAAAGGCTTGGAGTAAATGTTTGTTATCCATTATTTTATGATATCCGAACTCAATCTGTTTTTTAGGATCCGAAAAATCACGGGAAGACCGAGCGCTTATCAAATTGATAAACGCAGTAGGGTATTCATTCGGCTGCAGTGCAATATGAGCGGTAGTACAAGCAAGCGTCCTCATCAATACTGCAACCGAAGTATCCAATTCTGAGGCGACAACCGGTTCAAAGGCACCGAAAGTCAGTGCAAGAATATTGTTATACCCCTGCTCACGGGCAATCCAAACAGGAGTATTGTCCATCACACAGGCATCGATCAACATTTCGTGATTTTGTTTAACAGGAATAAAAAGCCCCGGATAAGAAGAACTCGCCCTCATTGCATCGGCTAAAAGCCCTGAATGTAAAACAACCTCTTTACCGCTGCACAAATCAAGCGCATTGCAAAAAAAGGGAATAGTACAGTCATCAAAAGATTTACAGCCGGAGAGTTCCAAAAAAAATTTATGAGTTTTTTCCCCGGAATCGGCTCCCGTGCCGGAAAGCATACGGGTAATCAACGTACCATAGTGAATAATCTGATTAAGCCCGTGTTTAAAAAGCGGAATGTGTACACCGCCTACATAACGGTTAACATCGAAGGATTCTTCAAAAACGGCTTCCATCTCCCGAACCGGTTTTCCGCTCGCGTATAAGCCGCCGATAATGGCTCCCATCGAGCAACCGACAATACAGTCCGGCTTGGGGAGATTCAATTCTTCAAGCGCTTTAAAAAAGCCGATATAAGCGAGCCCTGCGGCTCCACCTCCCGATAACACAAGTGCCCATTTCATAGTAGCTGATAGTATACAAAAAAATGCGGTATACGCCTATAGTGCAATAATGTAAAACTAAGCAAGTTTTTAGAGATACCCTAGGGCACCTCTAAAAACTCGGTTAGATTTGCTTCGCATCCTTCGGAATAGAGGTACCCGTCGAGTTTTAATTTAAGTCTTTATAATATAATGACTTTCTGAACCGCCACGGATGGCAGTAGTTCTATGCAGTAGCGATGTTTAGGCTTTGCCGAAACTCGCCGATGAAAAATGTACACGGAAGTACATTTTTCATCACAACATCGCAAGTTACATCTAAGGGAAAACCGGTGAGCAAAGCTCACCTCTAAAACCTGAAGTTTTTAGAAGTTCCCTCTATTGTATCTCACCGCGTTCAACGGAGAATTTTCCTTCTTTCTTCTTTGCTTCAACTTTTATATCGCTGATAGGATTCCATTCTACTGCAAATGTAATTGTCGGGCTAAAATCATAATATCTACGATGCCCCATAGTCTTTAGCTGAGGTTTAATTTCACAGTTGAATTTTAACGTCCAGTCTTTCAGATAGTGAGTAAAGCCTATATCAAGCGATTGCAATTTAAACCCCGATGTTTCCCGTTTTGTCCTATTCCAAAAATAAAACGATTCGGCTAAATCGATAAGAACATTGGTATTTCCCGGAATAACCACCGGCAAATTTAAAGCTTTTTGAAAATACCGCGCAATAATATCATTTCTGCTTGATGAACCGAAAGAAAAATCCAAAAATTCATGGATATTAAAAATGATCTTAGGCGCAAACGTAAAATAGCTGTCGGTAATACGAACTAAATTAAACTGTAAAGTCGACGATAATCCCAGCTGTACTTTGATACGATTTTTCCATGCATAAATAGTAAAAGGGGACGATGTATTAGAAAATGAAAAGCCCAATGCAAAAGGAATAAATCGTTTTTCCGTGCCGTCCAATACCCAACCGCTTCCCGGCACAAGCTTTTGCGGCACTTCTCTACTTTGGGTGTAGAAGGCGGAAAGATATCTCCACCCCAAGGTAATATGCAGCCGGTCGCTGTCCTTGTCTTCGACGTTGTAGGTGTACGTTTGGGTGATCCTTATATCATAAGGCAGTATCCACGTCAAATCCATTTTTACGGGATCCCAAAACCATTTTTTTGCTGCATTTTCTTTTTCAAACAACTTACTTGAAGCCGTAAATGTCCCATAGAGAAAAGACAGATTCAACGAAGTAGTATAGGCTTGCAAAAGAGGCGGTAAGTTCGTAGAAAAAGTAACCTTTTGCGTATACTTTTCCGCCAGTACGACTCCGAATACTGCCGAACCCGTATGTGCGGTAATAAACTCCTTATTCCACTTTACACCAAACATTTTCCATTTTGGATTGTCATACGTGCCGGTAAACGCATTTTTTGCTAAAATTTCCGTAATGCTCCAGCCGAACGATACCGGTTTAAATAAATCGGTGTACGCAAAAGGATTAACGGTTACCGAGTTTTCATTTTTTAGGGTGTACACATTCGCTTTAAAGTTGTTCAACTCTAAAATAGGCTTTCTGCTTTCATCCCGTGTCCACGGATGCCGCTGATAGTTACCGGAAATAATCAGATTGCTCGAAAGAGAAATAAGATTTTGTGAATATGAAAACGCCCCTTTTAAAGCAGCGCTCCCTTTTAGCTGATAATATCTCGATTCATAGTCATGCCACTTTATGTCCTCAGGATTATTCCATTGCGAATATGCAAAGTTTGTTTCCTGTAAAGCAGAAAAATCACCCGAATAACCGATCGAGTATGTAATACTATGATCGAATTCTTTGCCGTACAGCGGTTTAAACACAGGGATAAAAGTATCCAGAAAATCCGGTTTTGAATCGGCTGTTTGTTTTTCGGATACACCGTCCGATAACGGCATATCCTGTGCTATAAACGGATGTGCAATGCCTTCTACATCCGGTATTTTTTCCGGCTTTTTTCCTTGTAAACATCGTATTGGAAAGAAAAGTCCCTGCAATTGAGAGCTTTCCTTCAGGTTTAAAAAGTCTCGGATAAAAAAAGTCCCGCCCGGGGGCATATTGCCGCTCGGTACCTTGTATTTTGTTGTTTGTTTTTTTATCAAAATCGACCGTTAATGAGGCATCGTCGATATTAAGCGTCGAGATCCATGGATTGATGTTGTTAAATGAAGGACGGATTGAACCATTGAGTTTCCAAGAATAGGAGCTTTCTATTCCTTTATCGGTTCCTTTTGCTAATTTTTCTTTGTTCAACAGATAATTAAACCAATTCATGTCCTCGGAACGATCAAAAAAATCTTTTTTAAAATAAGGATCGGAAATAAAGGGCATATTTAATGAAAATTGAAACGGCGCTTGTGAAATACCGAAATTGATATGCGCTCTATATCGAAACGGAAGCGGCGTACCAAAAAAAGAACTTTTGTTGTAATACCGTTTTCCTGAAGTATCATAGGTAGTATGTGAGATACCGCTGCTGCCGTTCCTACTAAGAGGAAAGAGCGTTCGAGACATACCGAAAAAAAGTGAAAAATCGAACTGCCTAATCGGTGTATTTTTAGGGATTATCTTTCCGTCCATTCCTACTAAACCGCCGAGCTGCGAATAGGAGTCTGCAATGAGTTTAAGATAAGTTGAATCCGTATTTGTTTCGTCTTCATCAAGATTTTTAAAAAACAAACCGATCCGCTCCTGCTTTTTCAGTCGATCGCTTTTCATAAAATTGGAGAATGAACCTGATTTCTTTGAATCGGTGTCGAGCGGTTTCCGGCCAAGTAAATACGTTGTTGTTTGTACAAAGTATCCTTCCCTATTGCGGAACCCGAATACCGGATGAAAGATCATTTCATCGGCAGGATAATAAAAGAACGGCAAATAAAATATCGGAACAATTCCAATGGAGAAATAACCGTTAGCAAAAGCCAGTTCATTGCCGGGCAGCATCCATATTCTGCTTGCACGGATAGACCACAGCGGGTCGTCATCAGGATCAGTGTTCGTACTGAGCACCGCATTTTTAAATCCGGTAGCACCGCTTGCATCGCGGCCAACTGTTGCCGACTGAATAGTAAACGGACTGGTGCCCTTTTTCCGGGGAGCCTGTTTAAGCATACCGTCAAGGAATATGCCTTCCATCTCGTCGATATTAAACAACAGCAATTCACCGGAAAATTCTTCCGCATCTTCGGAACCGCCCGTCTTTCTGCTGTACCGGACATTTCCTTCGGCTTCAATCATGTTTTCGGAACGGTTGTATATCAGTTTATCCGATTCAATCGTAGAAAGGGATGAGCCGTCTTTTACTGAAAGAGAAACTCCGCCGGTAAATACGATAATGTCGTCCTTTTTTGAGTCGACGGCTTTTTGGGCATCTTCGGTTGTTACCTCAGACGGTGCATCGGATAAGTTTTCCGGCATACCGTTTGATTTTACCGGTACATCCGTGCTTTCCGCACCGGAAGACCCGCCGGCTGCAGAATCGGCGCTTACCGCAGTAGGTTCGGCGTTACCTGCTGAAAGATCAGTATTCGGCATCGCCGGAGACTGCTTCTCACCGGCGTCTTTTTTTTCCCCGTTTTTATCCGATTTAGTGCGATACTGCGCCTTATTTTCTTTTTTGAACACCTCCATCATACGGACGGAATTGATGGTAATTACCTTAGGTTCTTTCGCGGTCTGCGCATACGGAGAAGAGAGAATACATAAAAAAAAGCAAAAAACGGAAACAAGCGACTTTTTCATTATAGGATGTCTATAAAAACCTATGAGGCTTTGTGCCGATGCCGGTCAAGAATCTCCTTAATATAAAATCCCGTATAGGAATTTTTCACTTCGGCAACTTCTTCCGGCGTACCTTCCGCAATAACGGTGCCGCCGCGGGAACCTCCTTCAGGACCGAGGTCGATAATATGATCGGCTTGCAGAATAACATCGAGGTTGTGCTCGATCATCAAGGCGGTATTCCCCTGATCGACCAGCCGCTGAATAACCTCCATCAACTGTTTGACATCCGCAAAATGCAGTCCCGTCGTCGGCTCATCCAAAATATAGAGCGTTTTACCCGTCGATCGCTTAGAAAGCTCATGTGCCAGTTTAACCCGCTGCGCTTCGCCGCCCGACAGCGTAAGCGCCGACTGCCCGAGGCGGATATAGCCGAGCCCTACCGAAAGGAGGGTCTGCATTTTGCGGGCGATCTGCGGCACGGGAGCAAAGAACTCGGCGGCTTCTTCGATGGTCATCTCGAGCACGTCGGAGATATTCTTCCCCTTGTACCGAACATCGAGCGTTTCTTTGTTAAACCGCTTGCCGCGGCACACATCGCAGGTGATATACACGTCGGGTAAAAAGTTCATTTCGATTGCGATTGCGCCGTCACCCTGACAGTGCTCGCAGCGGCCGCCCCGCACATTAAACGAAAAGCGTCCCGGCTTATAGCCCCGCGCTTTGGCTTCCGGCAAGTTTGCAAACAGATCGCGAATCGCGGTAAATACCTCCACATAGGTCGCAGGGTTCGAGCGGGGCGTTCTGCCGATCGGACTTTGATCGATATTGATAACCTTATCGATATGCTCAAGCCCTTTTATCTTTTTGTATGCGCCCTCCGGCAGACCGCTGCGCATCAGCGCGTTGGATACGGCGGGATACAGTACATCCGAAAGGAGCGTGGACTTTCCCGAACCGGAAACGCCGGTGATGCAGGTAAAGGCTCCGAGCGGGATAGAAACCGAAACATTCTTTAAATTATGCTCGGTTACTCCCTGTAAAGTTAAAAAGGCGCCATTTCCTTTCCGTCGTTCTGCGGGGAGTTCCATGCAGAGGGTTCCCGCAAGGTACTGACCGGTAAGGCTTTCCTTTACCTGCATCACCTCGTCGGGAGTCCCCGCCGCTACGACAGCGCCGCCGTGCACTCCTGCGCCCGGGCCTAGGTCAACGATGTAGTCGGCGACGCGGAGGGTTTGCTCGTCGTGTTCTACTACGATGAGCGTATTGCCGAGATTGCGCAGGTACAGCAGCGTGTCTATCAGGCGTTGATTATCCCGCTGGTGAAGCCCGATGGACGGTTCGTCGAGGATGTACAGCACGCCGATTAAGCTGGAGCCGATTTGAGTTGCAAGCCGTATCCGCTGCGATTCCCCGCCGGAAAGCGTCGCAGCTTTGCGTTCAAGGGTGATGTAGTCGAGTCCCACATTTTTCATAAATTGGAGACGGGAGATTATCTCTTTTAGGATTTGGTGTGCGATGGTCTTTTCCGTAGCGGTCAGCTTGAGTTTTTCAAAAAACGTAGTTGAATCGCCGACGGAAAGACTGCTTAACTCATAAATATTTTTACCGCCGACGGTAACGGCCAAGGCTTCAGGCTTTAAGCGCTTACCGCCGCAGTGTTCGCACGTCGTAACCGCCATGTATTTTTCATAAGATTCCCGCTGCGCTGCGGAATAAGCTTCATTATACCGGCGCTGCATATCCGCATAGACGCCGAGCCACGGCCTGCGGTATTTAGATTTTCCGGAGCCGTCCTGCCGTTCATAGACAAATTCAATCGGTTCAAGGCCGGAGCCTTCCATGATAATCTTTAAATCTTTTTTTGATAAATCCTTTACCGGCGTGTCGAGTGAAAAACCGAAGCGGCGGGCAAGCGACTCAAAACGGGCGCGGTTCCACGCAGAATCGGGATTGTAGGGCAAGAACGCCCCTTCGTTAAAGGACAGCGAGGTGTCGGGAACCATCAACTTAAAGTCGAAACGCTGCTTATGCCCCAATCCGGTACATTCGGGGCAGGCGCCGTAAGGGTTATTAAACGAAAAAAGGCGCGGCTGCAAATCCGGCATCGAAATACCGCAATCGGGACAGGCATTCTTTTGAGAAAAGAACACTTCCGTTATCGGGTCGTCCGCAGTCTTTTGCCGCAATGCTATCAACGTCCCGCCGGAACTTTCAAGCGCCGTCTCTACCGACTCAGAAAGCCGTTTACGGACATCGGAGGACAACTGAATACGGTCGACGATTATCTCTATGGTATGTTTTTTCTGTTTATCAAGTTTAACGCCGTCTTCCAGATTAACCGTCAGCCCGTCGATGCGCGCACGGAGAAACCCCGCCTTTTGGGCGTCTTCGATAATCTTCTGGTGTTCACCCTTCTTGCCTTTGATAATCGGCGCAAGGATTTGAACACGGGTACGGTCTTCCCAGCTCATAATCGCATCGATAATTTGATCGACCGTTTGCTCCTGAATCTCTTTTCCGCACTGCGGACAATGCGGATGTCCCGTCCGCGCATACAGAAGGCGGTAGTAGTCGTAAATTTCCGTTACCGTGCCGACCGTCGAGCGCGGATTACGGTGCGTGGTCTTTTGTTCTATAGAAATAGCCGGAGATAAGCCTTCGATATAATCGACATCGGGCTTATCCATCCGGTCTAAGAACTGCCGCGCATAGGCCGAAAGAGATTCCACATACCGCCGCTGCCCCTCGGCAAAGATGGTATCAAAAGCAAGGGAGCTTTTTCCCGAACCGGAAAGCCCCGACACCACAATAAGCTTGTCGCGGGGCAGCTCCACATCGATATTTTTCAGGTTATGTTCGCGGGCGCCTTTAACAATCAGCTTATTGGCGTGCCTGCTGTTCTGTTTTTCGTTTTCATGCATGATAAAGATTGAACTAACGCTTATTTCGCCTTGCCTTGGTTCGCAACGGCGTTTATCTTGGCATTGATTTTTTCCTGATCTCCCAAATAGGCCTTGCTCATCACATTAAAATTGACGTCAAATTCATAAACGAGCGGGACACCGGTGGGCAGATTTACCTGCACAATCTCTTCGTCGCTTAGGTGTTCAAAATATTTAATCAGTGCGCGCAGCGAATTACCGTGTGCGGCAATCAGTACGCGCTTACCGGCCAGCATATCCTTTTTAATCACCGATTCAAAATACGGAACAGCCCGTGCAATCGTATCTTTCAGGCTTTCGGTACGGGGAAGCTCCGCCTTATCGACACCGCGGTATGCGGTTTGGAGATATGGACAGCGTGTATCGTTTTCGGCGAGGACGGGCGGCGCAATATCGAAGGAACGGCGCCAAATTTTTACCTGTGCCTCTCCGTATTTTTCAGCTGTTTCAGCCTTGTTCAATCCTTGCAGATCGCCGTAATGCCGTTCGTTCAGCTTCCATGTTTTAACGACGGGAAGCCAGTTGCGGTCAAGCTCATCCAATACGAATTGCAGCGTATGGATTGCCCGCTTTAAATATGAGGTATAGCAGACATCAAAGTCAAAACCGGCTGCGGCAAGCGCCTTTCCGCCTTCCTTCGCTTCCTCTACGCCCTTGTCCGATAATTCCACATCAGTCCAACCGGTAAACAGGTTCAACTTGTTCCATTCGCTTTCGCCATGCCGTATAAGCACTAATTTCATTCCCTACTCCTTCTTATAAAAAAACGGTAATTCATATCCGAAAATATCGGATATTCTTTTTCTCTTTTAATCAACCGATCGGTGCTAATTGAACCCGAACCGAGCGAATCATATACATCGGTAAAGGTAGCAAGATGTTCCTCGCACTGTGCCGCAGCGTATTCGGCAGAGGTTTGAGCATCCGCCATCAGCGGCCAATCAGTCGACTGCGCGAGTAACAGCTCTTTCGCCGCCATATTCAACATCCGCTCTTTAAGACCTTGGTCATCGGGGAAACGTCCTGCAAGGTCAATCATCCGTTCGGTAGCCTTTTGAATGCGGGGAAACATCCAATCGTTTGAGCTGTTGATCAATTCATCTGCATATCCGCTCGGCAGATTGGAAGCATAAAAAGGATTAATACTCTGTATCCGCCGCACTTTTTTCAGGTATTCGGCAGGTAAGGCGCACTGCATATCGTGCCGCTGCGCGAGTTTACGGAATACTGCTTCCAGCCACCGCATTCCTTCCCGCCATGTCTTACCTAGGAACATAAGCGGCAACACGGAAACCGAGCACAGCGGATCGGCATCAAGCAATGCTGCAGCCTCCGTTAATACTGCATTCCGGTTTGTAAGAAAGCGCTCCGCATCTTTTTCTGCCTGCAGGGCGCCTGCTTCCGCATCATAACAACCGCCTGCCCGCCGGTAATAGCAAAATCCGGTAGTTCGCCGTCCTTTCTTCACATCAAACAGAGGAGAGAGCGTCTTTTCATCCAATTCAAACCCGATATCTTTATCGGTATCGAGGTAATCGGGACGCAGATAAAAACCGGTTTCCGGATGCGCAATATCGGCGTATGCAGCGCTGTCTTTTCCTAAAAACGACAGACCGCTTTCGCCCATAGCTGCAGAAAAAACACCGTTTACCGGCGGCCTATCGGCAAATAAAAAGCTCTGACTTTCAAGTACCGTATAATCGATGCCGTACGACTTTATAATGCAATCCAAACCGGTATCATACCCCATTGACGGCAGCCAAAACCCGGCCGGCACCGCTGCAAAATTCTCCCGAAAGTTGCTGAGTCCCTGCTCAATCTGGGCAGTCAGAGCTTCCGGCATATCCTGATAAAAGGGAAAAAAACACGGTGTTGACGATGTTGCAAGCAATTCGATACATCCTTTGGCTGCAAAGGAATTTATTCCGCTTAAAATATCTTTTTTATAAAGAATGTTAAAATCTTCACGGCTAATCGTCAAAAAATCAAGGTGCCGCCGTATAAGCGCTTCCTGCGGAGTGCCTGCTGCCCGCTGCAATTCCTGCTGAGCGAATGCGGTATGACGATCCAGATATTCGTTATATCGTTCCCCACAAAAAGAAGATTTCAGCATCTCACACAGGAGCGGAGAAATAACAAGTCCGCACTTAAAGGAAACGGAATCGGCATCTAAGCGGCGGCACATCCGCAAAAACGGTAACAACCCGTATGACAGTATTTCATAGAATTGGTTTGCTTCAAGCAGTTCATTTTCTGCCGTATGGCGGATATACGGTACGTGGGCGTGGAAAATAAAAAGCAAAGTCTTTTTAATCATCAGGTACCTCGAATATAGATTCGTCGAACACAGGGCGGCCTCTAAAAACCGAAGTTCTTTGAGGCTCATTTTTCCTATCTAAAGGCCTGCCGGTAATGGCGGAAGTGAGACTTCTTCAAAGCGGCCAATCCCGATAAACCGATTACCTTATTCACCGCACTTTGAGGAATGCATAGCCGCTGCGGAATATTTTTCCGCTGCATACTCACGATATGCGATTGTGCCAAAATTTGCTCATGCCCATCCGTAAAATGAGCCATTAAATCGATACGATGCGCATATTCGTCAAAGGAAATATGTACATACCGCCGGCGATCTTCAAGAGGCACCTGTATATCAAAAAAATCAAGCGATTTTGAAACGTCATCGGGATCAAGCGAATGAACCCGTAAGAAAAAAAACGAAAAAACTTTCGTTTCCGTCAGCTCGGTAAAAAGACGCTTATGAAAATCCCAAAAGACAAAAAACCAAAGCGGATTCTTTAGGACAACCCGTATTTCAGTCATATTGTAACTGTACGCCGTCCCATAAGGCTTTGTTGACACTGCAATGGAATCACCGCCGTCTTCATCGCTCAAAGGCTCGTCATCGAGATCGAGTAATTCACCGATCAAAAGATGCCGTGTTAAATCCGACGACAAAAACAGCCCGTATTGGTCGGCTAGCGCAAAAAGAGCATCTGTTGACAGTGTTTGCAAATAGGATCTGGTAAATCTCACTGCATTACCCATTGGGGCATCATCTAAAATATTTATACTTATGTCAAGACTCAAGTCTTTTGCAAATATACGGCGTATCTGCTGCGCCGCATCGTCAAAACCATACATCACAAAAAGCCGATAGACTTTCAGTTTTTCAAATTACCCATCAGCTAAGCGCTTCACCCCGTGACTGTTCAAGCTGTTTCAAAACTGCCGGATCAAGTTTAATGGAAAGATTTTTTTCGTTTGACGGGAGCACGGTTCCTTTCGGCGCGTTCTTCGCCCTCCGCAAATCCTTCACGGCGGTGTAGTAGAGATCGGCTTGCCCGTTCCGACGCGCCTTTGAATAAAACACAGCGAGGTTCCCTGCGGCAATCAGCACCGGCAGCGGAACAGTCTTTCCGTTTTTGTTTTTGATAAAGACATAACCGCCGGAATAGTCCCGCACATGAAGCCACATATCCTTGCCCCGCACGTGATGCCGCAGCAGCTCATCGTTTTCGGCGGCTGTCCTGCCGACATACAAAATCCATCCGTCATGATAAAACGTCAACCCCGGCCGCTCTTTTTCTTGAGCCGCCTGTTTCCGCTGCACAGGTATCTTTCTTTTGTGCAGCACCTTTTCGATAAGGTAAGGATTTTCTTCAACCCGCAGTTTTGCAAGTTCTTCGTTAAGCGCGACGAGCGTCCGTTTAGAGGCTTCGATATCATCGGTGAGCGCCTCAAGCCCCGAAACGGCTTTTTTATACCGCTCATAATATCCGGCGGCATTTTCCTGCGCGGTTTTTCTCGGCTCGAGGGCGATGCGGATAATCCGGTTGTCCGCCGCATAATCTTCAAGCTCGACGGAAGAGGCGCCCTGCGGAATCCGATAGAGATTTGCCAAGAGTAAATCGCCTTGATGTTTCAGCGTATCAGCCTGCAAGAACGAATGCTTTTTCGCTTCGAGTTTTTCAAGCGCACGGGAAATCTTCTCTATTTTAAGACCGTAAAAACGCTCCGCTTCCGCACGTAGCGCTTCGAGCGAAAGTACGGGCGCCTGCCGCGCGTACCATTCATCAATTACTTCGTTAAAGGTCTTGGATGTATCATAGCTGCGGATGGTATAGTTTTTTACCGGTTTGTCAGCCGCTACAGGCGGCACGGTGGTAGGTGCACTTTCTGCAACGACTTTTGATTCGCTGCCTGCCGCAACACTTGGCTTGTTTTCAAAAGTCTGCGTTGTAGCGGCTTCGGATTCCAACGTACCGGCAGTCTGATGTTCCCGCGGTAGGGGCTGCCATGGCTCTCCGCTCACTTCATGGCGGGAAGGTCGGCGGTAAAAGGCATCGACGATAATGCCGTTATCGACAAGCAGCATATTCGCTGCCCCGCTCCACAACCGAATATAGAGGTAGAGCGTACCTGAAGAGGTCTCCAACGAAAGCCTGACAATGCGGTCGTTGTTCAGCTGAACTGCCGCGGTAATCTTGGCGCCGCGGAGACGGGAACGGAGCAGCTCCATAAAACGGAGCGGCTTGTCGAACTTAGGAATCTTCCGCGTAGTTTCATGCAAGCGGCACGCCCCCGGTTCAAGACAGATGACCAGACTCATCGGGCGGGTCTTATAGAGGTGCAGCACCATCACGGAATAAGAGGACTGCACCACCTTTTGTATGTATGAGCCTTCCAAATCGAGCTCTTCCAGAATTTTATCAATTTCAGCGCAATTAAGCGACATCTCCACCTCCGTTTATTGCATTTCGATGATGTTGTCGGCGAGGTACTCGGCTTCGTCGCGGTCATGGGTAACGTAGATTGCCGTGTACTGCATTTCGGCTTGATGTTTTTTGAGCTCTTCGCGGAGTTTAAGCCGCAGCGGAGCGTCGAGGGCGGAAAGCGGTTCGTCGAACAAGACCACGAGCGGGTTTACTGCAAGCGTCCGCGCAAGAGCAACGCG
>NZ_CALHGC010000085.1 GCF_938029485.1 uncultured Treponema sp.
CGTTTCCCTTTGGTTAGGATAAACTGCGTGAAATTTTGTTTAAAATTTCACGCAGAAGGAAGGAAACGCATCAGACTGTTTTTTAACACCCCGTAAAATAAGAGAGGCTATTCAACCTTTCCTTTTGAAAATATGCATACCGTCTACAGCGTTGCAGAGTGAATAACAGTCCTCGACGTGCAAAAAGCACGCCTGCGGGTGTTATTCACTCTGCGCCTTGTATCCGGCACCACTATTTTCAAAAGGCTAACGGAAAGGTTTTTGCCAAAGCTGTAACTTCTATTTTGCGGAATTTAATATATCTGTCTGATGCGTTTCCCTTTGGTTAGGATAAACTGCGTGAAATTTTGTTTAAAATTTCACGCAGGGGGATAATTTGTATTGTGTTTTATAAATTGAGTAGGCTTGAAAGTGCAGCGATGTTTGCCGTAATTTCATCCTTAATGGTCTGCCACTCATTGACCTTTGTTTCAAAAACATTGACCGTCTCTTTAGGCATATTGATGTCGTCAAGAATATTTTTACTATATATAACTGATGCTTCGGTTCCAAGGTTAATAGCATATTTTTCTATGCCCGGCGTTTCCATCTCCATGTCGACGGTATCGATTTTATAAGTAATCATATCAGGTGCTTTTGCAACACTTCCTAATGCCTGTATTGCAAAATTTAAGGGTGTGTTTTTTTCACTGTCAAAGCTTCTATGCGAGGTAACATCCATGCCGATTTTAAAATTGTCGTTCTCTTTTGTTGTGTCGGCATAAAAGTAACAATGCATATCGAGACCGGAAAGCGGCGGCGTTTCGGTATCGGGTGTAACGGCTATGGATATGGATGCGGAATAATCGATATCGGCCAGTGTATCGGTTATAGTCCCCTTAGAAGCGAATATACAAGATATCATATCGGCTGTTGTATTTTTATCGATAGCCTTAGGATCGGTAATAGTAATCGCATATGTTATGCCGTCAATCGGGTTTTCATAATTTTTAATGCCGACTTCGAACTTGATTATTTCTTTTCCGCCGACAATAACGGTATATATATCTTTTATGACAAGATTATCCTTAACCGTCAATTCTTCCGTAAAGGTACTTTCTTTAATCTTATCTTTTATTTCCGTATTAAATTTTTCTTCAATTTCCTTAAATTCTTTTTCGAAGAGTTTTTTGTAAATACTCCAGAGAGCTTTTAACCGGTTATCATTTTTTAGCGCATTTATACTCGCCCGTATGGATTTAATAACATCATCATTGTTAAATATGATGGAATATGTATTACCGTTTCTTGTGATCTCTGGATTTTTATAGAGGATATTTTGAGCTTTATCGTAACGTTTTTGCGATGCCTTATCCGGTCTGATGGAGTTCAGCGATTTCAGTGCATTGTAGGTTAAATCGACATTGAGATTTGTGGGGATTTCCTTCGGAGTAATAAGGGCAAGGGCTTTTCCAAGATCTTTAGCGGGAAGGGAAAATACTTTATTAAATACGGCAGGACTGGCAGCTTCAATGTTTTTGGGGCCGATAACAATATTTATGAGGTCGGTTTTTTCTTCATTTTTTAAAATATTGTTGAATGTATAAGAAAATTTAAATTCTTTAGCTTGTTTATCGTTTATGAAACGGCTTGTCATACCGATTTGATTTTCGATAATTGAATTAATGACCGGTGCTGTCGATTGTAAAATTTCTGCCGCTTTTGATCCCTGTATATCATAATCGGTCAGGAAGAATTTTATTTTTTCATAACCGTTGTCGGAGAGATCGCTGCGTAGCAAAAAATTATTTTCAAATTTCTTGAATGAATCCATAAGCTTTTCAGCCGATGCCCTTTTAACGCTTATGATATTCTTTGCCTCTTTATTGCCGCATGATATTGTAAAGATAAGCGTAATAAAGGTGAATAAAAATAATCTAACATATTTCATATTATACTTCCTAAAACTTTTGCGAGATGTTTCACTCTCTAAAAGTTTTCTATCGGAATGAGCCGAATATAATAAAGTATATATGTTTTCCCGCTTATTGCCAACATAGGGATACTGCGGAGCAGGGAAATCAATTTTTGCCTAATACGAGTTATTAGCCGTGTTAGATAAAAATTGATTTCCGTGGGGAAAAATAATGGGCAATCACATTAGCAATTATTTTATTGCTTCGACTTCTGCTGGGGTAAGGCCGGTTG
>NZ_CALHGC010000086.1 GCF_938029485.1 uncultured Treponema sp.
GTCAACTAACCAATAACACAAAGCAAACGCATCAGGCCGTTTTTCCGGCAGCCCCGCATAATAAGAGAGGTTATTCGACCGGAATTGAACCTCTTCGCGGTCCAAACAGTCTCATAACCTCTTTATTCTGCGATTCTAATCTACTCCGTTTGTTGGGGATGTCGATTAATACATTCCGCCCATACCACCCATGTCGGGAGCGGGAGCCGCCGGCGCGTGCTTTTCAGGGAGATTGGTGATAGCGCACTCGGTGGTCAGCAGGAGGCTCGCAATGGAAGCTGCGTTTTGCAATGCAGAGCGGGTTACCTTGGCAGGGTCGATAATTCCGACCTTCATCATATCTACCCATTCCATTTTTGCAGCGTCAAAACCGACTCCGCGTTTTTCTTTTGCTTTTTCCGCGATAACGGCGCCGTCAACACCGGCATTTTCCGCAATCTGGCGGATCGGTTCTTCAAGCGCGCGCTTTACAATCTTAAAGCCGATTTTTTCATCTTCGGTCAGTTTGGAAATATCGGCCTTATTAAGCGCTTCTGCAGCTTGAATTAACGCAAGACCGCCGCCTGCAACAATACCTTCTTCGATAGCGGCGCGGGTCGCATTCAAGGCATCTTCTACGCGGTGCTTCTTTTCCTTCATTTCCACTTCGGTAACGGCGCCGATCTTAATAACCGCTACGCCGCCTGCGAGTTTCGCAAGGCGTTCCTTGAGTTTTTCGGTGTCGTATTCGGAAGAAGAATTTTCGATCTGCTTCTTAATCTGGGCAACGCGGTCATCGATATGCTTTTTCTCGCCTGCGCCATCGATAATCGTCGTATTCTCTTTATCGATTTTAACGCTCTTGGCCTGACCAAGCTGGCTGAGGTCTGCTGTTTCCAGCTTTAATCCCAGTTCTTCGGAGATAACCTGTCCGCCGGTCAAAATCGCGATATCTTCGAGCATTTCCTTGCGGCGGTCGCCGAAACCGGGCGCCTTTACCGCGCAGGTCTTTAACGCGCCGCGGAGACTGTTTACAACCAAGGTTGCCAATGCTTCGCCTTCAACATCTTCCGCGATAATCAAAAGCGGGCGGCCGGACTGTGCTACTTTCTCCAAAAGGGGCAGCAGGTCTTTCATCGTAGAAATGGTTTTGTCATGGATTAAGATATACGGATTTTCGTAGACGGTTTCCATGCGGTCGCGGTCGGTTACAAAGTAGGAAGAAATATAACCGCGGTCAAACTGCATACCTTCAACATATTCGGTAACGGTTTCCATCGTCTGCGCTTCGCCGACATCGATAACGCCGTCTTTTCCTACACGGGCAATCGCATCGGCAAGGATTTTACCGATTTCCTGATCGTTGTTTGCGGAAACGGAAGCAACGTGCGCGACTTCCTCGGAACCTTTAATCTCTTTTGCGTTTTTCTGGATATCGTCTACGGCAATCGCAACGGCTTTGTCCATACCGCGCTTCAATTCAAGCGGGGTCATGCCGGCGGCAACAGCTTTTAAACCTTCGCGTACCATAGAGTAAGCCAAAACGGTCGCTGTGGTGGTTCCGTCGCCGGCCACATCGTTGGTTTTTGTTGCAACTTCTTTTAAAAGCTGCGCGCCCATATTCTCAAACGGATCTTCCAATTCAACTTCACGGGCAACCGAAACACCGTCTTTGGTAACGGTCGGAGCGCCGAAACTCTTATCGAGTAAGACATTGCGCCCTTTGGGGCCTAATGTAACTTTTACCGCACTTGAAATTTGTTCAACACCGGAAAGCAACTTTTTCCGTGCTTCTTCATTAAACAGCAGTTGTTTTGCCATCTTATGAACTCCTTCATCATTATAAGTGAAATTATGCTACGTACTGTAGTTTTTAACGAATAACGTTCAGCCGGCTCAAAAAACCTGTAAACGTTTAAAATGATATGTTAGTAAAATACAAAAAAAAAGATAAACCGGCAAGTGATTTGAGAAATCAGCTGTAAAAATCACCATATCCCGGCGCAGCGCCTTGCGGTAAACGTTCCGTAGGAATAACAACCGGTAAAAAACGCTATACGGACAATGATGCAGACGCTGCAGTCATAGTGCATATTTATTTTCGGGAGCAGCCTTGTAAAAGAAAATATGTGTGATATAATAGAAAAAAAGTTGTTGTGCATTATATTCTGTAGAGGTTGTACAATGAAAAAACGCTTTTCTCTTCGTTATAAGCTTATCCTTATTTTCGGTCTTTTAATTTTAGTTGCAGGTTTTATCGAAGGTCTTCTTGCAATACGTACGGCACGTAAAGCCGTAACCGAAAAAATTGAAACCCATTTAATTGATAAAGCGCTCGATACGGCGGAGGTTATTGATGGGCGGATAACCGCTATGTTTCAGTTTTTGGACGGAATTGCCCGTATGCCGATTATACAAGATGCTTCCGTTTCGTATCAGGAAAAAATGAAGCACCTTACCAAAGAAGCTCAGTTTAATGCCGTATTGAAAGAGCTATATATTGCCGATCCGTCGGGTATACAGCATAACATCGACGGTACGACAGAAGACTATGCAACCGATCCATGGTTTGCCGAAGGAGTTACCGGTAAAAATTTTATCGGCATTCCAGATCGTGATGAAACACGCGGTAACGCCCTGTTTATTGCGTTTTCCTTGCCGGTTTATGATAGCAATAAAAATTTAATCGGTGTGCTGGGAGCCGATGTCGACGGCCATTGGATATCCGAACAGATCAAAGATATTGTTGTGGGTAAAACGGGATACTGTTATATCATCAATTCGGATGGAACGGTTATAGCGCATAAAGACGCCTCGATTGTCGATAATTTTGGAAATTCGCAGCAACGAGCACAAAAAGATCCTCAGTTTAATTCTCTTGCGACCTTTGAGAAACAAGCGCTGCAAAACAGCGAGGCTGCAATCGGCAGTTATACGTATAACGGCATTTTTAACATCGCAGCTCATGCTCTGATAAAAACAACGGGATGGACTGTTATTATTAAAGCGCCGTATCACGAATTTATGGGCGCAGTCAATACGTTGCGCCAATCATTGTATGCCATTGGTATTGCCATCCTCGGGGTTACTTTTATTATTGTCTACTTTGTAGCCCGTGCAATGGTAAGACCGATTCAAAATGCCGTTGTCGCATTGCGGGATATTGCACAAGGCGAGGGAGATTTAACGGTACGGCTACCCGTACAGGGCAATGACGAAATTACCGATATGGCGGGATACTTCAATGAAACAATTAAAAAAATCGGTACGTCGATACAAACCGTCGGTGCAAATAGTCATACTATGGAAGGAGTAGGGAATGAACTCGCTTCCAATATGACGGAGACTGCAAGTGCCGTACACGAAATCAGCGCAAATATTGAAGGGGTAAAGCAGCAAACATTGACGCAAGCGGCAAGCGTTACCGAAACTGCCGCTACCATCGAGGAAATTGTCCGTACCATTAAGCAGCTAAGCAACAGTATCGAAACACAAGCGGCGAGCGTTGCCCAATCTTCTTCTTCCGTAGAGGAAATGGTTGCGAATATCGCTTCTATCGGGCAAACGC
>NZ_CALHGC010000087.1 GCF_938029485.1 uncultured Treponema sp.
TCTTAAACGAGGAAGAAAACTTATTCGGATTTTCGTATCCAATTAGGGAGGCGATTTCCGTAATCGATTTTTCCGTAGTGTGTAATAACTGCGCCGCTTTTTGCATTTTGTATTCTTTTTGAAAAGCATAAATCGGTTTTCCGTATACCGCCTTAAAACAGTCTTTCATTACCGTTAAACCGATGCCGTATTTTTGCGACAAATCTTTTAACCGCGGATTTTCGCTCCAGTGTTCCGTAATATCAGCTTTAATCGCTTTTATCTTTTTTATATATACTCCTGAAAAACAGGTATGTGCCGCAGACTGCTTTTGCGGTTTATAGTGCTGCAATAAAAACAACAGCTCTAAAACTTTCAGCCGCAGGTAGCCGTTTGTTGTATCAGAGGGAAAGCGGCAATCTTGGGATGCTTCATATAATTCATTGAATATACGGAGCAGCATTGGCGGTGTTTTAATAACTGCGCATTTATTGTCGGGACAATAGTTTTGCAGTAGTGCCGCTAGGTCAATGGATATGCCTTCGATCGTATTCTGAGAAACCATACCTGTCTTTTTGACATCTATAATGATTGTGCAGCCGGTGTAATATCCTAACGGGAAAAAAGGCTTTTCGGTTTGAGCTTCCAGAATGCCGATCGCGCAATCATCGTTTCCAAGGTAGGTAAAGTAACCGCTTTTATATTCGCATTCAAATCTGCCCGATTTGCAATAGGCTATTTCCAGAATATTCGGTACCGGCTCTTTTCGGTAATCACATGAGGACGCTTCAAAGGTTGTAAGTGCATAATCGATCCCCGGAAATAAATGAAAGGTTTTCATACGCCCGTTCGGTGTATCGCAGTTGATAGCATATTCCGTTATCAAATTGGTATTAGATACAATAGCGGCGCGTGTTCCGTGCCATTCGGTTGCGTGTACACAAGAGTTCATATTAGGTCTTCAATTTTTTTAAGAGTATATACAATCTATATATCTGTCAATGAAAAAATGAATTTAATATT
>NZ_CALHGC010000088.1 GCF_938029485.1 uncultured Treponema sp.
AAAGAGTCGCTCCGGCAAATGGAGCGGTATATCGATATGGTACCCACCGGAGAGCGGGCAAGCGTCGCCTACTTTTACAGCGGCGACATTTACCGCTTAACAAAGCACTACCAAAAAGCCGATATCGCTTATTCTGCGGCAGTACATTTGGAACCGTCCAATTCGCTGTGGTGGTACCGGCTCGGCCTTGCCCGCGAACAGGCAGGGCATAAAGAAAGTGCACGGAACGCTTTTCAGCAGGCACTCAACATACGGAAAGACTATAAAGAAGCGGCAGAAGGCCTTGCCCGCGTGCAGCTTTAAAAGGCTTCTTCATCATAATCGGAACATCCGCTGAAAGTTCGATGAGACGTTTAGCGGTATCAACGGTATAAAGCTTAAGCTACGGATAAATATATTCCCGCCGCGGCGGGTCGATCTTTTTTACCGTTTCTACAATAATAAGCGGATCAAAACTATCTTTGTACGGCTTTTTCGATAGCGTACCGGTTACTTCAATCCATTCGCCTTCGGTAAGAGCATGGACATCAGCCCACTGTGCCAATACGCCAACCGGCTGCATATCGGCAGCGCAGCACGTCATCATCATGCGGGCTAAGGCGAATTCATCCTTTTCAAACAGTTCCTCATCCTTCCATACAGAGCCGGTTGCCGTGATTTTTTTATCTATCCATGCGTCGGGTTTTGTGTACAGTTTGGTGAGCCACTGCGCAAAATTATCATCGTTCATAACGATGCCACCGTCTGGACTCTGCATTTTCGGTTCTGCACCGGAAGGTACGGTAAGCCCCGGAGATACGGCAGTATCAAAAGGTGCAACGGCGCCGGACTCTACCTCAGTTGGGAAAGACGGAGCAGCAACGGGAGAAATTCCCGACTGCCCGCCGAGTGAATCAGTATATGCAAACTGAGAAAAGCGCAACGCTATTCCCGATGCCGCGGACATACCGAGTAACGCAACCGCAAAAACGGCAAAGCCGAACACACCCGAATACCCGCGGCCGGTAGAAAAAACAGACGGCAGAGTTGACATAAAACAACCTTGCCGTAACTTTAAAATACCGAGCACTAAAAACACCGCTGCAGAAAGCAGCAGCATGGGAACGTGCCTCTCATGCACATAGCGGTATACCGAACCGAAAGCAACCACCCCAATAAAATAGAGCGCAAAGCCGAAAAGGATTACCGCCTGCAATAAAGATTGAAAGCGGGTATATTTTATAATTTTCATAGAAGCTCCGTAATTATCGTCGCACAATACCGTTAATCGGCAACTTATTTGCCGGTAATATGCTTGTTCATATCGGCAAGCCGGAAAGCGGAATCCAGCACCTTAATATGCTGTGCGAGGCCGGCTGTCGTACAGACACTATTATCGTCAAAGATAAAGAGCGCTTCCGTATCAGGGAGTTCGGCAAGCAGCTTTACCGCCTTCTCATAGCCGAGCACAAAACACGCCGTCGACAAAGCGTCCGCATCGGTTGCGGAGTCTGAAAAAACGGATACCGCTATCATATTATTCCGCACCGGATATCCGGTTGCAGGATCGATGATGTGATGATAGCGGACGCCGTCCTGCTCAAAATACCGCTCGTAGCTGCCGGACGTGGAAATACTACAGCTTTCAATCGCGGCGGAGATAACCGGCTGCCCCTGCTGAACACGCGGATCGCGGATGCCAATATTCCAGCGCTTGCCGTCCGGCCGCTTTCCCACAGCGGAAATCGTCCCGCCGATATCGATTACGGCATGAGCAATCCCAGCCTGCCGTACAATACGGGTAAGCTCGTCGGCAGCGAATCCTTTCGCAATCGCCCCGAGGTCAAGCTTCATCCCTGCTTTTTTAAGAAAGACCGCCGTACCGGTCAGCTGTACATCCTTATAGCCGGTACGGGAAAGCGCATCCCGAATATCCCGATCTTCGGGCTTCCGCGCATTCTCGAATCCGATGTTCCAGAGCTTAACTATCCCGCCGATCACGGGATTAAAAGCGCCGTCCGTTTTTTCGGCAAAAAACATAGCCCGTTCAAACAGCGGATAGATATCCGCCGGTACATTGACCGCGGATACGCCGGATGCCTTATTTATATCGATAAGCGTCGAGATTTCGGCATTTGCACTTAAATGCCGCTCCAGCTCCTCAAGCCGGCGTGTACAAATTTGCAGCACGGTATCGGCTTTGCTCTGCGGTTTTTCCGTAAATAGTTGGATACTGCACACGGTACCGAGCGCAAACACGGTGCGGCTCTCTTTTCTGACGGCAGGCTTACAAGAAGCAAGCAACAGCACCGGCAAGAGAAAAAAACAATACTTTTTCATTGCTCTATTTTAACGTACCGGCAAACAGTTTAAGATATCGATCTACTTGATATCCCGACTTATGGATTGCCGCAGAAAATTCCGCATCAAAGCGGCAGTATTTTTCTACCGAATCGGCAGTTTTCCGAATGCACTCAGCCTGTGTAGCCGGCTGTGCCGCAAAAAGAAAAAGCATCGCCGCCATATCGTCGGCAAGCAATTCTGCCGCTTCGCGGTTAAACCACTTAATTCCGTCCCATTCGTGAATATGGATGCGGATAATAACATTGGGATCTTGCGCCATCCGATGGACAATACCGGTTCTGCGGATAGATTTTTTTCCGCGGGCATTGTGCACATAATAGAGATACTTTACCGTATCGGCTTTATTTTCAATAGGATCAATATCAAAACCGGCCGAACGGATAAGCGCCGTAAGTTTTTCTTCGAGGTGCAAAAAGGCAAAGAGCCGCCCGATATTCTCCTCCATCTTGTAATAAACGGCAATATCTTCAATAGCCATCAGGAATACCGAACCGAATGATACGAAAAGCTGAGAGGCTGTTCCGCACATTTTATGAATAAATACGGTTTCGGCAGAGGTTGCCGCAGTCAACGGCATTTCCTGCATCAGTAAACCGGACGCGCAAAGAAGAAGCCGGTACATCCGTGCTCGGAACAGCATCAATAGCTGCTTGACGGATGTTTTAACCGCCGGAGTTCCTGCTACGAGGAATTGCTCAGTCTGATTACTGCGGTATGTTTCATCTAAAGCGGTCAAGAAAGCGGCGGCTAACGGTTCAAGCTTGTTGATAAATGATTGGATATGAGTTTCCGCTTCGTGCAGGGTTTTGGTATGCTTACAATCCTTTACCAGTTGAATGCAGTTCTCCAATATCGCCTTAGAAACACATACGGTAAGCGAATCGTAGAGCTTTTTAAATTTGATCTCGTTGATGCCCATTGCAACATCGGCAATACCGCTGCCGTTAAGCTTTTCGTACAATTTCTGATACAGTTCATCAGGCGTATCGGTTACTTCATAAATATTCAAAAATACTTGGGTTTCAAAGCCGTTTAAGGCGACAAACAAACCTCGTTCGGCAATCTCGCTGTTTTTTCTGATAAACCACAGTTTTGAATGCTGCTCTTGAAAAATCACAAACCGGTTTGAGGTAACCGTCAGCTGTAAGCCTTGTACAAGCGATCGCCGTACCAGCTGTTTTTCATCACCGGATCCTTTAACGGCATAAGCGGCGGACATATTGATCCAACCTGCAGCCCGTTCATATTTGTTGTTATAGAGGATGAGGGAGCGGGAATCGCTGTGCACGTTCGACCACGCAAATACGTTTTCGTTTACCTGCCCGTCCGTCCAAAAATCATAAAGCAAAAAGTTCTCTACACCGGAGAACAAACGGCGCAGCCGCATTAGCGGGAAAATTTCCCGGCGGTGCCGCTCCACAAGGCCGGTATTCACCTGTTCATCGTAATAGGCGCGGCGGTATTCCATACCGTATTTTTCTTCAAAGCCTTCAATTTGTCCGTGCCCGAACATCGGAAGCCCCGGCATCGCAACCAGCATGGTACACACGCCGAAGTATTTATCATCCCTGCCGAACTGCGCTACGGCAGTTTCTTCATCGGGATTGTTCATAAAATTGACATAACGCTTCAATATTTGCGGGTCGAACTCAAGGGTGTTCTTGATAGTCATCCGGTACTTCGCGTTATCTTCCTTCTTCAGCATATTCATAAATGCGGAATTATAGACGCGGTGCATACCGAGCGTCCGGACAAAATAGCCTTCCATCATCCAAAAAGCTTCGGCTAATAGCAATGTATCCGGCGCTTCAACCGCACAGCGGTCTACCACCTCACGCCAAAACTCTTCGGGCAGCCGCTTTTTAAACTCTTCCGTAGAAAGCGCAAAGCGGGAACGGCTTGCAATATCCCCTCCCCTGCCCTGCTCAGGATACCACAGCCGCCGGATATGCTTTTTTGCCAGCACCATCGCCGCATCAAAGCGGATAATCGGAAAATTCCGTGCAACATACAAAATCTTCCGAATAACTTCTTCGCGAGCTTCAGGATTAAGAAAGTCAATCTGTGCGGTATCGTTCCATGGAAGCCCCGTTCCATCGTTGCCGTGATAAATATACCGTGTATCGCCGGTATGGTGATCAACCCGCTTAAACACCACCGCACAATCCGTTTTTGAATAGTAATGGTTTTCGAGGTAAATCCCGACACGGGAATCGTGAGAAAGATTTTCCCCGTCAAAGTTATAGCCCGGAAAGGGACTTTCGCGGGTTTGTATAAAAAGGTCGGGACGTTCAATGACCCACTTTGAATCCATACCGGTATGGTTCGGCACCATATCCGCGGCAAGCCGAATCCCCCGCGCCCCCGCACGCCTGCGTAAATCTTCAAGCGCTTCCCATCCGCCGATATCTCCGGCTATCTCATAATCCGTCAAACTGTACGCACTCGCCGCCGCTTCAGGATTTCCGCATATCTGTTTAATCCGCGCGCTTGCAGGGGAACGCTCCCACACTCCGATAAGCCACAGCGCATTAAAACCCGCTTCTGCAAGAAAGCTCAGCTCTTCGTCGGGAATTTGATCGAGACGAGTGATAGACCGCCGATATTTTTTGCCGAGCTGATCCAGCCACACCAGCGTACTTTTTGCGATCATCACAACATTCGGCATCCAGTCGCGGTCAGCGCTGAACCGTTCATATTCCTGCGTCAGATCTTCAAAATGATACGCATCGTGTTCGCCCCCGCCGCCCTGCCATGCAGCTTTCTCTTCTTCTGAAAGGATGTCCTGACTTGTTAAAAGCCTTCCGATAAATTCGCTGAGCAAACCGAGCCAATGCTTTTTGATATATTCGAGCTGCCCTTTCAAGCTGAACGGCGCATAAGAAACGGGGGCTTTAAGCAGCGAAATAAGATCGGTTTTTTCAGGCCCGAACACCTCGTTTTGGGACGACCATTCACAAAGGCTATCCCAAAAACAATTATACGAAGGATGGGCAGCAAGCTGTTCATCGGTAAAAAGCGGATAAAAAGGCTGGAATGCAGGATTCTCATTTGCCAGTTTACAAAGAATCAATTCTTCAAATGCACGGTATTTATTTTCGACCCCCGATACCGGATCGGTAGTGCGGAACCAATCCTCGACGGTCATCGTCCCGCCGTACACTTCGGCCGGAGCAAATTCAGTACAAAATTCGAGTAATAAATCGTCAAGGCCGGGCAGCTTTTCTTTTGCGAGTTCCGCTTGCACAAAGTCATATCCGCTGCTAAAAAAATCGGCGCGTACATCCCGCCGATAGAGGCGGCACATATAATGAAATATTTCGTCGATTAGCCCCATCGCATTCAGCTGACCTGCTTTTAAATATTGATCGGCACGCACCGGCATACCGAATTCGCCCGATTCGACAACTTGATTATACTGGAAAGTAAAAGCATAAATATCGTTAATATTCCGTATTACGACGTTTCCGGTCGATGAAAAAAGCATCTTTGAAAAACGGCATTTTTCACGTATATCACGATGAATATGGAATTCCATAGTCTGGAAAAAGCTGTCGGTAGAGACTTTCTGCATACAATATCCTCGCATTGGTCAGTTGGGCATCCTTAAAAACAAGCTTGAGGTTTTAGAGGTTCCTTAATTATATGCTGAAAATCCGATATTGTGAAGCGTATACTAGAGTTTTTTAACCCCATAGGATATACTGATAAATACGGTTTAGTTTACTGTGCTAAATTTTAAGAAATATAATTTTGCAGGAGGTTTTATGATGGACAAGCAAAAAATAGAACGGATGCGCACCGGAAAAGGTTTTATCGCAGCGCTCGATCAAAGCGGCGGCAGCACGCCTAAGGCGTTGGCGGCATACGGCGTCGGCAAAGATGCCTATTCAAACGAAAAAGAAATGTTTGATATGGTGCACGCCATGCGCACGAGGATTATCACCAGTAAAGAGTTTGACAAGAATCATATCGTCGGCGCTATTCTTTTTGAACAAACGATGGATCGCGATATCGAAAGTATTCCGACTGCCGATTATCTGTGGGATAAGCGCGGCGTTCTTCCGTTCTTAAAGGTAGACAAAGGACTCGCGGACTTGGCGGATGGTGTTCAAATGATGAAGCCGATGCCCGATTTGGAAGCGTTACTGCAGCGCGCCGTGCAGAAACATATCTTCGGAACAAAGATGCGATCGGTTATAAAGGAAGCAAATCCCGCCGGTATCAAAAAAGTCATCGACCAACAGTTTGAAATCGGATTGCAGATCGCAAAGCATGGATTAGTACCGATCATCGAACCGGAAGTGGATATTCACAGTCCTGACAAAGCAAAATGCGAAGAGCTGCTGAAAAAAGAAATCCGCGACCACATTGCAAAATTGCCTAAGGATGTATTGATTATGCTCAAACTCAGCATCCCGACGCAGGCAGATCTGTATAAAGAATTTATCGACCATCCGCAGGTTGTACGTGTAGTTGCGCTTTCAGGGGGCTACAGCAGAGAAGAGGCCAATGCATTACTGGCAAAGAACCACGGCATGATTGCAAGTTTCTCTCGAGCCCTTGCAGAAGATTTGCGTGCCCAGCAGTCACAAGAAGAATTCGACAAAACGCTTGCCGCCGCAATCAAGGGCATTTACGACGCTTCGATTACATAGCCGGACAAAAATAATTCATAATTCATAAGTATGAATTATGAATTATTCCCCCGTTATTCCAATAACCGTCGGGCACGGCGCTGCAGTGCCCCCTGCTTTTCGTCCTGTGCAATAGCTTCCACAAGCACGCGGGCATCCGCCGGAGTGTTTGTCTTAAACATATCAAGCCCGATACTCTTGGTTAACACATCGTCGCTCTGCAAGAAAGCTTTGCAGATTTCCGCCGTTGCGGTATTTTCGATTTTTGCAATTTCTTTACCGAACTCGTACCGCAGTTTTTTTTGCTTGTTTTCCCTTACCGTTGCCAGCACCACCGTATCCAAATCGGCTGCAAGTGCCGTAGAATTATGCTTCAGCACCGCACTTAGGATTGTAACCCGCAATTTTTCACCCTTTTTAGAATCACGAAACGTTTCGGCAAGCCATATATTCCCTTCTGCCGTGTTCAATACCGCCAGCGTTTCTACCGCCGCAAACCGAACCGCATCCGTAGGGTCATACTTTGCACGATACAGCACATACGGAGCCGCTTCCCGCATCGCGGTCTCTTGTACGGTTTTTAAGGCTTCGAGCCGTACTTTATAATAACTGTCTTTAAATCCCTGCAAAATAACCTGCCGCGTTTCGTCCGTATCGAAAGACGCAGCTCCCCGTATTGCCGCTTCCCGCAACTGAGGCTCCGGCTGCTCGAAAAACGCTGCCAGCAGAGGCACAATATCGGGGTTTCCCATTTGGGCAAGCCCTGCAATAGCACTGGAGCGGACATAGACGTTTTCATTTTCGTCCTGCGCCCGTTCCAACAAAAAATCACGCGTATCTTCGCTGTGCAGTTTTTCGAGCGCAGCCATGATCGTCTGCTTTAAAATAAGTTCCTGTTTTGCATCGTCGATTGTCAGACTGTCAAAATAGCCGGCTAAAAAAGAGGCCGTTTCATCGCTACCGATTTCGCCCAACACGGAAACCGTTTCCGCACCGTATTCCGCTGTATTTTGGATTAATATGTTCTGCAACGCTTCGTTTAAGGCGGGGGTAAGTTCCGGCTTTACCGCAGCAAGGTAAGACAGCGCCGCCTTTATCAACGTCCGCTGTTGAGCCTCATAATCTTCCAATACGGCAACCGCAGCTTCCGTCAGCTGAGCATCCTCGTATTTTTGATACAGACCGAAAAGACCTTCGCGCACGGCGGGACTCTTTGTTTCCGTAAAAAGGCGGTTAAAATCACCTTGCAGTGTTTCAAAATCCTTCTTGTCGACCTTATTTACGACCTCAAGTATTTCGGATTCCAGTCCGTACTGCAATGCTTGGCGGGCTTTTTCAATCTCATCAAGTTCTTGTTTTTCCTCTTCCGGTTTTTCATCCCCGTTTTTCCGAGCATCCTGTTCTTGCTTTATTTCCTGCGGTGCAGCTCTATCATTCTTTACTTTTGACGGCGAAGAAGATGCAGTATCGTCGGCAGCCAAGCATACCGGCACCGCAATGCTCGACACTGCGACCATCATCATAAAAACAAGTTTTTTCATTCAACGCTCCTGCTTCCATTATCGGAATTTCAAAATGCTACGTTTAAGACCCGCCGCTATTTTATATAAAAATCGTAAAGACCGCAATTAACAGAGAATAGGGTTTCAGCTTGTTAGCCGTATATTTGAGATATTCACGAAGTTATCAAGTTTGCCGGAAATTCCAGCAAACGTATACCGTAAGGCATTGCATTTTAAACTTTGATACCGTATACTTTATACGTATTGAAGGTGAAGTCCAAATAACACTTACAAACGATTACGCTTTCAAACGCTTCTTAGGTTCGGAAGAGAATAAGCCCATATTGCAGAATCTCCTTGAGTGCATTCTTGATATCCCTACTGAAAATATTAGCAATCTTGAGCTGATGGATAAAGAACTGGCGAAAGAAGACTTGGAGGATAAAACCGGTATCCTTGATGTAAAGCTAAGACTAACAAACGGTACAGTTATTGATATTGAAATCTCGTTTTCCGATAGACGTCCGTGTCTATCGGAAAACACGAGTTTTGCCATTTGGCAAAACATCGCTGCTGCTTGAAACCACCGCCATCCATGGCGGTTCTGAAAAGCTTTTTGCCGTAAGCCTTTTGCAAATAGCCTGTTGACCAGTGTACCTCCTTGTACACTGGTCAACGACGAGTTTTTCTCGCGAAAAACTCGCTACTGCTCAATCCACGGACATCCTTGTCCGTTCTGATACGTTGAGGATTTTCAGTAGCGGCACGGATGCCGCTGGTTATATCAGAAGCGATGTTTCAGCGATGCTGAAACTCGCTGCCAAAAGTGTACAAGGATGTACACTTTTGGCAAGGCAACGAAGTAGATGCGTCGTATATTTTCAAAAGGTATATTTGACAGAACTAGGCGTTTCCAACTATACTAATCACGATATGACAATAGCCGGACGTAATAGAATCTTAATTTTCGGTATTTGTATTACTGCGCTCATGGTAATCGGAAGCATAAGCTGCTGTATTGTTATTGTTGCGCATAATTTGCTTGCGAAGTTGCCGACAGTCTCGGAAAGTACTTTTCAGTTATTTAGACTTCCGTTTTTTGCCTATAATAATTATGCAGCCATGATCGGTATCGCAGCATTTCCGCTAATAGCATTGGCACTGCTTGTTTGTATTTTCTTTCTTTTCGAAAAAACTCATGCTCTTGAGATTTCTTTTTTTGGCTTGTTTATTTTCGCACTGTCTGTTGAAGCATTACAGCTCCTTTTTCCGTTGCAAGAACGGTATCCGCTATTGACCGTTTTTATGGCTTCCGTTGCACGGATTATTTTCTTCTTTCGGTTTGGAGCCTGCTTGGCGCTTTTAACTTCAAGCCTCTTTGCCCATAAAACTTTTACGCGGGAAACGGGATCTATTATTTTCTTGCTGAGTTTTATCGCGTTTGCATTGTCTCATGTTATTCCGATCGATACCATTCAAGTGGTCTCGTTTTTCTCATTTTCTCGCTCCTATCGCTATCTCCTTTATTCCTTTAGCGGGATTGTCTGTGCGTTGGCGGTAGTATCGTTTTTACTGGTCGGTATTTATCGCAGCATTACCGAGTACCGGAAG
>NZ_CALHGC010000089.1 GCF_938029485.1 uncultured Treponema sp.
CCGGCAATGTGGACAAGCTTTTCTTCATCGATAATGATCCCTGCTTCATTGAATTTTTCTATCATCTTACGGTTCCGCTCCAGACGTTTTTCCTGCGCATACTGCATAAGACTACACAATGTTTTATTTTCGATATCAATGCCAAGTCCGAGCAAATGCAATTCTCCGGGCTGCCATTCAACACTGATCTCTATTCCCGGTAAAACACGGATACCGATTGCTTTACCTGCCTGCTGCGCTTCCGCAACGCCCGCTACGGTGTCGTGGTCGGTAAGGGCAAACAACGAAAGCCCTGTCTTATGTGCTTCTGCAGCCAATTCCGCCGGAGAGAATGTACCGTCGGAGGCGGTGGAATGAGTATGTAAATCTACCATACTCATCATTATAGCAAAAAGATGTATAATGCACTAGGTTTTTTCCGCAAGGTATGATATAATCGTCGCAGATAGTTCTTACCGCTAATTGTTTGACTAAATGCATCTATGATTACAGTTGAGAACTGCGTGTGGTACGGAGGAAAAAATGCCAAAGGCTGTTCAATACAGCGCAAATTCTGTTATTTATTTTTCAGGCGATTTTGATGCTCGGGTATTTTTGCTGCATAGCGGGCATATTGCACTCAATTCGCTTGATATTGAAACCGGCGCGCAGGTAACGGAATATATCAAAACCGGTGAGTTTTTTGGAGTAAAGTCCGCACTTGGGAATTATCCTCGAGAGGAAAGTGCGATGGTTTTAACCGATTCGCTCGTGTACACATTCTCGGCTGCCGAATTTGAAAGCTTTGCTCAAACCAATACGCGTATTATCCTTCAAATGCTGAAAGTTTTTTCCCGGCAACTGCGGAATATCCACCGCCAACTTGAATCGTTGATGGATAGTAAACAGCAAACGAATAATGAAGACGGTTTATTTACAGTTGCAACGGCTTTTTATAAATCACAGCATTATCAGGCGGCTGCCCAAGTAGCTGCGCGCTACAGGGCTCTCTATCCGGCAGGAAAACACTTGGCCGCGATTAGCCCGATTATTGCAAACTCGGCACAGATGGCAGGCCGCAGCTTTGGAGAAGCGCGGCAGCCGGGCAGTATGGACGGCGCTTCTTCCGGTCCGCTTACAGCATCGGCTTCCATTCCTGCGACCGGTCCCATTCAACAGACTCAGCCAAACGATGCTTCAGTAGATTTGACTTTTCAGCTTGCCGAAGATCTTGTAAAACAAGAGAAGTGGGCTGATGCATACAAGCAATATCATACCATTATTGAAATGAAGCAGGGTACGAAGCTGGAACCGGCTTATTTGGGAGCTGCCCGTTGCTTATATAAACAGGCGGAATATGTGCGGTGTATTCAGCTTGGCACGAGCTTTATTACTCAATTCCCTAAATCTTTAAAACTTGCAGAAATTCTGATGTTCCTCGGTATGTGCTATCAAGGTATGGAGCGTCCGGATAAGGCGTTGCCGTTCTATGATAAAGCATTGACGATGGCAGGTCCGCTGCTGGTGCCTAAGATTAAAGAACTGCTGGCTGCATGCGAAGGAGCTATCCATGCCTGATCTATTTGCCTCGTTTGCCCGTTTTGCTAAAAAATTTCCCAAGGGTTCGGTTATTTTTTCCGAATTTGAACCCGGTGCTTCTTTTTATTTAATCCAGTCGGGGCGTGTTCAGCTGATTAAGATTATCAACGGAGCGGAAAAAAATCTTGATATTTTACAGCAGGGAGAAATCTTCGGCGAGATGGCCGTTTTGGACAATTCCCCCCGTTCCGCTTCCGCTATTGCCTATGACGATGTTGTCGCCCTTGAGTTTAATAAAGAAAACTTTGAAATTTTGTTAACCGGAAATCCTGCCATTGCAATGCGTTTGTTAAAGACCTTTGTCAAGCGTATTTATGTCCAGAAACGGCGGTTTATGATTCTAACAATACAAGACAATATCGCCCGCATCGGCGACGTATTCTTGATGCTTGACGAAACGCAGCCCGACCTTGACCGTTCTACCCAAATGCGTACCTTTATCATTACGCCTGAGGAAGTCGCCCGCTGGGCGGGGCTTTCGGCAGAGGCAACCGGCGATGCGCTGCGTAAGTTTGCCGATCAGGGACGGTTAGAGGTGTACGGCGACCGTATTATCGTAAAAAATATCGTTGACCTCTCCCGTTTCGTAACGACTCGGCGCACAAAAGACAACGTTTTCGGCTAATCAACATACCCCGATGTAGAGCATCGGAGTATGAAAGTCTCCGCACGAATCATAGGTGATGAAAGAACAGACATTACAAGACAGTATCCGCTCATGGAAAACTATGGAAAATGCTTTTTCCTCTTTGAAGGAAGAGCGTTTTCCCTATCATATTTACGGACTTTCCGGAGGCATATTCGCTTTTTTCTTGGCCGAATATGTCCGCCGCTTCGGCTCCAATCTCTGTATCGTTGTCCCAACCGAGAAAGAAATAGAAGAACTGCGTGCAGACCTCGATATTGCAGGATTGCAAGCTCAGGTTTTGCCGTGGTGGGGCAATATGGCGTACCGGCCGGTGCAAAACTCCGCTCCGGTGTTTGCGGAACGCGCTCAAATCCTAGCAGAACTCTGTGCCGGCGCGCCGATATCCGGCTCGGCAGCTATCGGAGCAGCGGCAAAGACGGTAACGGTTATGACCCAGCGGGCATTTCTAACGCCGGTTCCGCCGCCTGACTACCTTAAAACACTCACCTGTACTCTCTATAAAGGCAAGGAAATCGATACGGAGAAAATAGCTTCGATGCTGGTGCAATGGGGCTATACACGGGTGCCGCGGGTAAGCGTCCGGGGCGAGTTTGCGCTCCGCGGTGAGGTACTCGATATCTGCGCCGCCGCTAACAAAGGGTCGCAGCACACCGCCTACCGTATTCAATTCGACTTTACTACTATCGAAAAGATAAAATCCTTCGATATGCACACGCAGGCCTCAGTTGAAGAATTTGACAGCCTGACGCTCTATCCGATGAAAGAGGTTATCTGGGATGATGAACGGATTGCCGCGCTCGAACGGAATTTACCGCAGATGCCCGAATTTACGGCCGAAGGTACGGAAAAGCTTATCGCCCACTTAAAAGAACACCGTGCCCTTGACGGTGAAGAGCTTTTTTATCCGCTCTGTTTTGAAAAACCTGCAAGCGTCCTTGATTATCTTGAGCATCTGCACGGCGGCGCATCAACACAGCGGAATGCAGATGGCGCTTCAAGACAGCAGAGCGCAGGCGGCGCTGCGAAACCTGCGGTTCTCCTGTACATGGATTACGACCGGCAGCGGAACGCGGTGGAGGCGCTGGAGCGGGAATATCACGGCTTATATAACAAAATTACCCGCGCAATCGACGACGACATCAAGCATAACCTTTTGATTACCGAATATCCCATGCCGCAGCGCCTTTTACTGCCCTTTGCGGAGTTGACCGAAAGCTATCCGCAGAGCCTTTTCCTCCGGACGCTGAAAGAATCGGACGAAACCGGAGCGTCGATTGTGTTTAACTGCGACCCGCCGCGCAGTTTTTTCGGCAATATCGTGTATCTAAAAGAAGAATTAACGCATTTACAGCAGGAAGGCTGGCGTATTTTTGTGTTTGCCGAAAGCGATGCACAGGCGCTCCGTATCGGCGAACTGCTGAAGGATATTGAAACAACCGTCTTTCCGCTGACACTGTCCTCCGGCTTCGGAATTCCCGAGCTGAAAATTCTGGTCATTCAGGAAAATGAAATTTTCGGCAGGCGCCGGCGTGTTCCAAAATCGGTTAAGCAGGTGAAAAGCTCGGTAATCGATACCTTTGTCGAATTAAACCCGGGCGATTTCGTTGTGCATGTCAATTACGGCATCGGGCAGTTTAAGGGCATTGAACGGGTAAAGACACTCGGCCATGAACGCGACTATATCAACCTCCTCTATGCACAGGATGAGACGGTTTTTATTCCGATTGAACAAGCCAATCTTGTACAGCGGTATATCGGGAATGAGGGTGAAAATCCCCGCTTGGATATTCTCGGCTCAAAAGCGTGGGAAAACCGGAAGAATAAGGTCAAAAAATCGGTTGAAGATATTGCGGATAAACTTATCGACTTATATTCGAGGCGTAAGGCCGCCGCCGGTTTCGCATTTGCAAAAGATAATGAATGGCAAACCGCATTTGAAGCGGCTTTTCCTTATGAAGAAACAGAGGATCAGCTTACCTGTATCGCTGATGTCAAGGCTGATATGGAAAAACCGGTGCCGATGG
>NZ_CALHGC010000090.1 GCF_938029485.1 uncultured Treponema sp.
TAATTAACATTTTGAGCTCACATAATTAATAAATTTTTAAAACAATAAATTAATGTCGTAAATCATCGCCGATCTCGGAAGGGAAAACTTCGTTAACTTCTACAATTGAAGGAGATACAAGCCATATTTGAGAAAATCGCCTATAATATTTCCATTTATCCGATTCAACGAAAATTTTCTCAGTATGAGAATAGATTTTTCTTGCAGCCTCCAATCCGATGACATACCCGTAAGCTCCGGTATAATTATTCAATACTAAATACATTGAATGAGTGTCAGTCAGTTTTTCTTTCCATATTTTTTTCATTCGTTTGGTAACGTTCGTTCCTAATAGAATGACTTTATTTCCAATACGTTTTCCCGACAATGCCCTATAAACCGGATAAAAATCGGGTAATAACGATACGTCATCCTCCAGAATTAAAGCTTGAGGAATATTTTCGTCGATCATTTTTTTATAAATAAGACGATGACTGAGAGCACATCCTATTTCACCTATATTCAATTTACGTTTTAATATTCTTAGAGATTTGTTTTCATCATATACTTCGCCGATATTTTTAATTTCTTTGCCGTAAACGGCAGGAAAAAATTCATACGTTATAGGAATATCTTGTAATATATTTTGCATATATTGTTTTCTATCCGGATTATGCGCAAGATTAAGTACAAACACCGGCATATTATCTTGTATTACCTTAGTAGTAGCCGCAACACCTATCTTTACATATTGTAATATATAGCTTAATGCAGCTGCTATAAAAGAACCGGAATCGCGCCTACGCTCTTTAAAGTTTTTTTGAGTTATCCCCGCCGCTTGCGAAAACCGAACTATCGTTTTTAGATAAAAAAGAGGATTTCTAAACCAAATACATTTCGGCATGATTTTTAATAAATGACTCCGGCATATATAATGCCCCTCTGCGTGTTTTACTACGGGAGTCAGCGTCAAACGGTTCTTATCATCATAGTCATAAAATATTCTTAAAGCAATCGGTAAATACAAAAACAGAAATCCGGCTTTTGCAATAGAGCTGTACAACCAATTTTCAGGGATAAATTTTACATTTCCTGCTACAGGGAAATAAAATTGCCGTAACACGGCAGTTTTAAACACATCTAATTTTTCTCCGACAAATTTATTATTTACAACTTCCTCAAACCAAGATTCTTTAATAGGCTCCGATGACAAATAGGCGCTATCAACTGTATTTTTGAGAGAGTTTATTGCATTACACCGTATACCTATAATTTCCGTATCGTTTTTTATATCAGTTAAATACGGCATTACATTTTCTAAAGCATTTTCGATAAGTGCGTCATCAGAATCCAAACATATAAAATATTCCGTTGTGCAAACATCCAAAGCTTTATTCCAAGCGGCCTGTTTCCCGGAATTTTCCTGATAGATATAATTAATAGCGAACGGAGCAGTCTTACTAAAATTTGCAATAAGCGACGCCGTATTATCCGTAGAACCGTCATCGATGACTAACCAAACAAAATTATAATTCTTTTGCTTTAATAAACTTTGATAACAACGTTCTAACGTTTTTTCTCTATTAAATGTCGGAGTAAAAATTGTGATTATTTTATTAGGATTCATTTTTATATTATTTCCTTACAACCATACGTAACCATATTAAGCGCATCTAAAAACTTCGGTTTTTAGGAGCGCCTCATTATTTTTTTTATCATCATTTTTAATTGAGGTGAAAACTTCTTTCTCAATTCCATATTGCAACGATATTTGAAAAGCTCATATTGAAGACCGAATATTGACTGTTCCATTTTCTTTGCATACGGGAGTAGTATATCTGTTGTAAAATATTCAGGTAATAAACCAAGCGATTTTTTCCAATCGGATTTATTAGTATGCATCAAAATTTGATAATAAAACACATACTTCACATATTGTCTTTCGATCTTTACAACGGCATCTTTTTGCTCCGGTGCATACCGGTTAAAAAAAATATTAAAAGCATTCAATGTATTCTGAATTGACCGTAACGCTCGTTTTACGCCGTTAAAATCATTCTTTTTATTTGAAATTCCCGTATCGGTGTTATAGTGCAGTAAAATATTATTTATAAAATCATAGGTTTGCGCATAATAGGCAATAACAACCGATTCGTAAAGATCCTCACCCATAATCGAATAAAAATCTTCCATATTCGAAAAAGCTTTGAGCAGCAGTTCTTTTTTATATGCCTTATTCCATACCGTACCAGCCCTTGGATTTTTAAAATATACTAAACTATCAAACAAATTATCTATTGTAATATATGGAACAGGATACGAAATTTCTTTTTCGTTTTTATAAGCAAACTCCAAGACATCGCATTGCCGTATATGCAGTATATTATACAAAACATTGCATGCGTCAGAAGCAAGCGTATCATCACAATCTAAAAATAAAATATAATCTCCCGAAGCATTTTCTACGCCGGTCTTTCTTGCGCAATGCGGTCCAAGATTTTTTTGATGCCGCACTATCTTTATGCGGTTATCTTTTAAAGCATAAGTTTCCAATTTTTCAAGACTATTATCCGTAGAATAATCATCAACGCAAATTACTTCTATATCACGATATATTTGAGCAAGTACGCTAGTAAGCGTTATGTCTATAAAAGATGCTCGATTATAAATGGGGATGACGATGGAAAATTTCATTTTTTTAAGTTATAATAATTGAACATTATATATGGAAATTCAAGCAAAAAAAAAGGGAAAACCACAAGCGACTTTATGAACCCTTTGACTTTTGTTTTTAATGTCTTTCTATGATTAAAACTTTCACAAACGCTGCCGAAAGAGGTCATACCGAACAATAGCTTATACACCTTATCTTTATACTCTTCAGGCAATTTCTTTTTAACTTGAAATTCATGCGAATATTGAATATATTTTTCCACAGGATTACTTTTATCGACTTTAATATCATTATCCAATCCGTCAGGAAAATCGTAACAATAATCGGACAACTCTTTTTCAATTTTAAGAATGTCATCCTTCCATTGAGGATAGTTTTTAAATTTGTACGTATTCTTTGCCGATTTTTTAGGATTAAAACAAAGACCTTTTTTGATATGTTCTTCATCCCGCAGATCAAGAAAGTTTTTCAATTTCCATAAAGAATATTATACCATACCTTATCTAGCAGTCCAAATACAATTGTCTCTCTGGCTACTTTCTTCTTTCGCCATTATTTTATTCATTTGATAAATTACAAGAATAAGTGCAATTTATCATTCTAAAAACACTGATAAAGATGAATTATTCCTCAGATTATGTACTCAATCATTGTAACAACTCAGTTAAATACCCTCGCTTCATCATCTCCAGATTAAATACATTTGGAATATGAGCAAAAGCTTCCGCAAGAGGTAAGTGTGCCGTTTTCCAGCCTTGTCCATCTGTCACCCAGATAAAATTCACGTCATCTGCTGAACTTTCAACAAACTGGCTTAGTTCTGTGAGGCTCCAGCTAATTTGTACGATTACTCAATAATTCTTGTATAAGTAATAAACGGTGTTCAATAGAGTCCAACCATTCTGGATGATAATCATATTCAAATAAATCTTGATCAAAAAATTCTAGGTTTTCACTCATCCATCGGATACAATCGGGATCCGACAAAGTATAAATCATAGCGGAGAGAGATTCGGCATCTTTTTCATTCTCCCAATCAGGCCAAAATAATTTTACAAATTCATATACTTCAGGTGGTGCTACTTTATCCTTTGGACTATTTACGTTTACCATATCTAAAGGTACATACTCTGTTGATAGATAATCATTGATATCTAGGATAATTTCTTCATTTCGATACAATTGATCAACTTGATTTATCCCCTCTTCAACAGTTGAAGCGTCAATTGTTACAATTTTTGACAAAGTTTCTATTATCTCAATATTCATCCTTACCTATCCAACTTTCTATACTGACCTCGTCCAATAAATTCAATGATATTTTTATCTCTCAGCACTTGTAACTGCTGCCTAATTTTGTCTTTAACAAAGTGATTATTTGGATATTGTTCCTGCAACTCTTTTTCAAATGCATATACATCACTCAAAGTAAAGTTTTTCTTCGGGATTCTATCAATACAATTCAGAATATCTAATGTCCACCCTCTTGCATCTTTCGTCTTATTTCGTAAAAAAAGTGTTTTTTGAAAATTTTCTTGTACTTGTCTCTGTTTTGCAATCTGTCCATCTCTGACTAAAAATATTTTTCCAATCTCTGGAACGTGCGAAATATCAATATTGCAGCCTATCCAACCTGCTCTTTGAGCGCTGGATGACAAGGGTTTTCTTTTAATAATAATTTTAGGTGTAAAAAAATGTTTCGGAATTAAAATAAAATTTATTACCGTCATTTCTTTAGAATAGTTCAGAAAGAAAAAGTTAGGGTTATTCTCACTTTTCAGACGACGAATCATCGTATCATAAGCACCGTCGTTAATAATTGTGGAAAAATTAGTTTGCTTACTTTTCAGCTCAAATTCTTCTCTACAATTAGCACAAAAGAAATCTGCAACAGGACGATTATTTTCAAAATGTGATAAGTAAATCTGCCCACAATTGGGACAATAAGCATTTTCCGCAACCCATGATTCTGTTATCACCCTTACGATTTGAGACTTACTCTTGTAACTCTCTGCAAGATGAGTGGGTAACTCTAGTTTCATATATAGTTCCTCTGTATTTTCATTTATGCATCAAATCTTCGTAATTCGCTAAAATTCTTTTTGACGAAGGAGTTACAAAAGGCTCAAAATAACGATTATACTTCTCAGGCATATAGCTCCTCAATACACTTAAAAGTTGCCGCTTTCCGCCCGTCCATTTGGTAAATGGTTGAAGATTATAGTATTTTAATTTTATATTATTATCTGGAGACATGATCCTTCCTTTGCACATATAGTCTATTTATTATACCACATTCATCTCCTTCTTTCACAAGCTAATTCCTATTCTGCTGACTTT
>NZ_CALHGC010000091.1 GCF_938029485.1 uncultured Treponema sp.
ACGTCAGGGTACAGTGCTCAATGTTTCGCACTGTGTGTGCGATCCGGCACGGATGCCGGTAGAGGAACGATTCTGCGGGTACTTGCACGGATTGATGCAAAGCAGCTGAAAAAAGTATTCATAGACTATGCACGCGAGACATTCGGAAAGAAGCGCGCGGAAACCGAAGTACTGGCGATTGACGGAAAAACCATTAGGCGATCTGAATATGCACCGGCAGACGCGGATAAAACACCGCATAAAGCAGCTCATGTAGTTTCGGCTTAGGTCGCATTCACTGGGTGTATGCTTCGGGCAGGTAAAAACGGAAGAAAAATCAAACCGATAACAAAAGCCAAAGTTTCAAGCATTTCGGTTAAATTTCTTTAAGAATAGTCAAAAAACAGGCACAGTGGAACAACGATGATGAGCATATAGAGAAAAGGTCTTGTCTATGTATGAAGCAGATGATTCACAATTAAGGAGCATGAAGGAACTTCTAAAAACTTTAGTTCTTAGAAGTTCCCTTAGATTTTATTTGCGCTATCCTTCGATAACTTGTATTTCAAATTCCAACTGAGGCATACACTCCGCCAAATCGCTTTGAATCCGCTTGAGCGCTTCTACACGCATTTCTACGGAAGTATTGGCATTCCCCTGAATAATAAAGATTGCGTTTTTTGTTCCGTCATCAAATTTATAGTTTTCTCCGTCGCGGACATCCAGCCACGCCATAATGCCTTTGAGGTCACGGTACATGTAATCAGTCTTTGCAACATGCTTTTCCGTAGACAGGATAGGGAGAAATACATCTTCCTTTTTACTGACGGCAAATTCTATCGGTTCGTCTACCTTCCCAAGGTCATGCCCGCCTATTGCCAAAAGCGAACGTAAGGATTCGACATTATAAATATCGATAACGCTGTTGATGTGCGGAATGGAGCCGCGGTGCTGAATATTTCGGATAAGAGCCGGAACGGTCGGCATATATTTTTTGGTGCTGCGCCCAACGCTTTGCAGCATATCCGTATATCCCTGAATAACCGGATGATTGAATACTTCATCAATGTCGCACTTTAATGCCCATTCCTCCATCTCTTTTTGTTTTTTCAAAAATGAATCCGATAATGGCGCCTGTGGGTCTACATTTTTTGCAATTCCAATTACAATGCTTTTAATCCCAAGTGCTACCAAACTTTCATCCATAATAAATTTCATAGTCGCCGTACCTCCGGATTTTTATGCTTGGTATGTATTCGCATTATACCTTTATTTATAAACCGTTTAAAGATATATGGACATCTTTAAAATTTAAAAACTCGATTAACTTTTAGAAGTCTTTATAGCTTGTTTCGACACTAATTAATTGCTATTGATAGTTCCGGATATAATCCAGTTATTCGAGGTTGACATTTTTCAAGTTCTATGCTCATAATAATGATATGTTACCGCACGCTTACGTTGAAGCAGCTCTTGCCCGCCATGCGGCACCCTGTTTGGCAGGAATTAAACCGGCAAACCTCGTATCGTTTCCCAGCGCCGATATCCAATGGTGCCGTCTCTATAACCGGCGGCTGAACGGACAAGGAATATATTTTATGCCGCTTTGCGTATGCGAAGACCGTGCGCAAATTTTAGTGTATCGGAAAGATTTACTTGCCCGTTTTTGTTTTCAGCCGCAGGTGGCAGCTGCGTTACAGTATTTCGGCTATCAGCCGGAACACGGGCTTGATGCAATTATCATGCGGTTAAAAGAACGGATGTCTGTTTTGATAGGGACACGGAACAGGCGTTGCAGGGATAGTTTTCCGCACGAAATCGGACTTTTTTTAGGCTATCCTGCCGAAGATGTAATGCAGTATGTAAAAACGGGCGGTCAAAATTGTTTGCTTTGCGGGTACTGGAAGGTGTACAGCAATCCGGAGCAAGCGTTACAAGTGTTCCATCGATATACCGAATGTAAAGAGCGTTTTGCTTTACAGATAAAAAGCGGCCTGACTATCTACGAGATTGTTTGTGCAGCTTAATGACAGAATAATGCTTTTATTATTCTTATCTCACTTTATAAGGAGTTTTCTATGGCAAAAATTGCAGTAGTATTTTGGAGCGGAACCGGTCATACCGAAAAGATGGCGCAGTGCATTATGGACGGCCTAAAAGCAGGCGGTGCAGAGGCTGAATTATTCACTGTTTCGCAGTTCAGTGCGGACAAATTAGATAGTTATGATAAGATCGCCTTCGGTTGCCCGGCAATGGGTTCGGAAGAGCTGGAACCGGATGAATTTGAACCGTTCTTTGCTTCTATCGAAAACAAACTTTCGGGACGCAAAATCGCGTTGTTCGGTTCTTACGAATGGGCGGACGGCGAATGGATGCAGACATGGGTGGAACGTGCAAAAAGAGACGGAGCCGATGTGTTTGAAGAAGGCCTCATCGCTTATGACGACCCGGACGAAGAAGCACAGAAAAAGTGCAAGGAATTCGGCGAACGGTTTGCAAAATAACGGTCAAACACGGTGATGAACGGCACAAAGAGGATTCTTTGTGCCGTTTTTTATTTCATAATATAGGTTTTAAGCGGAGGAAACCCGTTAAATTCTACGGATGCATACGTTGCCGTATATGCGCCGGCACTGAGAAAATACACCCTGTCTCCCGGCTTTAGATTGATCGGAAGCTGGTATTTATATTTTTCATACATAATATCCATGCTGTCGCAAGTGGGACCGGCAAGAATAACCTCTCCGCGTTTGCTGCAATTTGCATCCTTTGAGGTTACGATAGGATACTTAATGCTCTCGTTCAGTGTTTCTACCAATCCGTTAAAGACACCGGCATCGACATAGACCCAACGATGCAAAGCAGTGTTGTTCTTTCTCGAAATCGTGATAACCTCGGTAATGAGGACGCCGGCATCACCCACCATCGATCTTCCCGGTTCAAAGATAATACGCGGCCGCTCATCGCCGAAATCGTCATCAAGATAGCGGTTGATTTCGCTTGCATATTCGGAAAGCTCATTGGTCGGTACCACATACGGGGCAGGAAAACCACCGCCCATATTGATCATCTTGAGTTCGATATCTTCTTCTTCTTCAAGAGAACTCATCAGATACTTTGTTTTTGCAATAGCATCGTCCCATTGTCCGATATCCCGCTGTTGGCTGCCGACATGAAATGAAATGCCGTACGGAACAAGACCGAGTTCTTTCGCTAAAATACAGAGGTCATACGCCATATCGGGATGGCAGCCGAACTTACGGGAAAGCGGCCAGTCGGCACTATTGGTATTTTCAACCAAGATGCGGACATAAACATGCGATTGGGGAGCGTACTTTGCAATATTTTTTAAATCTTCTTTACTGTCGGTAACAAACAACCGGACACCTTTTTCATAAAAATAGGCAATATCTTTTGCTTTTTTAATTGTATTTCCGTAGGTAAGCCGATCGGGATTGATTCCCAAGGCAAGAATCTTATCGAGCTCATACCGCGAAGCAATATCAAAATTGGCGCCCAATTCAATGAGCAGCTTTAAGATTTCCTCATGTGGATTCGCCTTTACCGCGTAATAAATATCCGCGGTAGAAAAAAATTTTTTTAATTCAAGGTAATTTTTTTTAATGCGATCCAAATTGATAACAACACAGGGAGTTTCGAGTTTTTCGGAAAATTGCAGCAGCCTTTTCCATTCGGCTTCGCTAAGATAATCGGTTACATTCATGCCCGCCTCCGGATGCATCTATGGACATCTCTAAAAAACTGAGGTTTTTAGAGGTTCCCCTATAAGACTATGGTGATATTTATATGGTTTTAGTTATAAGAGGTACTACCATAATCATATCGTTTTTATCTGTCAACAAATAAGAGATAGTATAACCGATTTTCCTTATTTTTAAATAGGGTAAATAGAAAAAAAATCGCGATAGTTGCAACAAGATTAAAATATGAGTCATAATAACACAATATTTTTTTAATGCTGGAAATATTGACCCAATACGATATATAAAATGACACATCATACCGGTAAATGGGACGTAAACACCTCGTACAGCCGAATTTTGCCCTTGAAACTGTTTAAAAAACGCTGATAAACGCTCACTTTAAGTTATAAAAAAACCGTATAAGCGGAATTATTCGGTCAAAACAGCCTTTTTTCATCCGATTTTCTTATTAGGCATATTGCATAACTTGGCACGATGTTTGCTTTATAATAGGTGAGGTTGAAAAACTTCAAGGACTTTCTAAAAGCCCTACTATTACAAAGCCTTTTGGAGGAAAACTATGAACTCACTCAGTATTTTTAATCCCTTATTTGCGGACTCTATGCTTGACTCATTAAATCACGACAGCTCACATTTCGGCGTTTTCAGTCCGTTGGCAAATGCAGCATATCCAACTGTTGATGTGCGCGAAACAAGCGGCGCCTATATTATGGATATCGATCTTCCCGGTTATACGGAGAAGGACGTTACCATTCACTTAAAAGAACGCGTTTTGACTGTTGCGTCCAGTCATGAAGAAACAAAAGAGAAGGAAGAAAAACCGAACGGCGAACAATTCCTGATCCGCGAACGCACACAGCGGCACTTTGTCAGACGGTTTACGCTACCTGAGGATATTGATCAAGACAAGGTTGAAGCGTCCTTTAAAAACGGTGTGTTGACCGTCACTATACCGCGTAAGGAGCTTGCTCCCCGTCGGCAGATTGCCATAAAATCAAACTAAGGGGTTCCCGATCAATCGGAATTAAGATTGACCGAGGCATCGGGAACTAACTAAAAAGCTCTCTGTATAGTCATTATGCAGAGGGCTTTTTTTATGCAGCCTATGTGTGGGTACCGTTCAACATTGTATTAAGCTGCATTTCCGTATTTTATGGTTCTTTTTATACATTTGATTAGACTTATTGTACAAAAAATATGGAAATTCTCAATATTACCCACCTCCCTAAAAAATCTCCTTATCTTTTCATAAACAGGAAACTGTGGTACATTTTTCCCCATGATAGAGGGCGGCGGAAATGTTGAAATCCTTTATAGGGGAGATTATATATGAAATTACTTAGAAATGCGAAACGAATCGCATTAGGATTCCTCGTAACTGCGTGTTTAGTTTGCCTCTTCTCTTGCCAGACAATGGGCAGT
>NZ_CALHGC010000092.1 GCF_938029485.1 uncultured Treponema sp.
AACAGCGAGGTAAATGTATGGCTGCTTGTCGGCTGGGCGGATATTAAATCTCGATTGGCAGGGTTTTCATCAGGGCAGACGATGTATGATGAAGCGCTCCGTTCCCGTCATCTCTATGAAGAGGCGCTTAAACGAGATAAGAAGTTCCCGCAAGGACACCTTTCGTACGGACTCTGGTTATTCTTTGCCCCTCCCATTGCAGGCGGAGGAGCCGATGCTGCGCTGAAAGCATTTTCAAAAGCGGTTTCGTGCTCAGAAACACCGGAGGAAAAATACCTCGCACTGCTGTACCGTTCACAAGCATATATCGCACTTGAAAACCCAAAAAAAGCTGCTGCCGATTTACGTGCTGCACATGACCTATTCCCGAAAGAAACCTTTACGCAACTGGTAAGCGAAGGAAATAAAAATGGCAAACTATTTTTTGAATAAACGCGCGGTGCTGTTCGTATGGTGCGCGGCGCTGTCTGTATATGCATACACGGAAATTCCCGCTGCTCAAAATGCGCCGCTACCTCAGGAGCAAACACAAACGGAAATGACCGCTGCCGTCAGCCAAGCGCAGGCACCTGTTCAGGGCATATTGTCTATTGCCGACTGCAAAGCTCTTGAAGAACAGTATTACCGGATGCAGTCATTCGATCCGCAGTTGTTGCTGGACAGTTTTGACCGGATACGGGAAGCGCTTAACACTTCTTTTGAAGATGCGGGGCTGCTTGATCTGTATTTTGAACACGCAAAGCTAATTTCCATGTTGTATGTCTACGAGGGAAACCGGCAATGCGGAAAATACGATACGCTCATACAGGGTGAAGCGCAGGACTTTTTATGGCAAGCAGAAAAATTGACCCGAAAACATGCGGGATTCACAAGGGAACAGATGTCCGCCCTCTTTATGCGGTATGCAAATTATCTGTATACAAAAATAGGCGTGCCGAAGAATACTTTTGCAATCGCCTCGGCAGTACCGGTGCTGTACCGCAAGGCGCTCATGCTCAATCCCGGTAACATTGAAGCAGCGGTAAAACTGGCATGCTGGCATATCTTCCCCGCTGACGTAACAACGGGGAATTACAATAGCTACATCGAATCGCAGGAGGAGTATATAGAGGAGTTATCTGCTGCAGACCGGTTTAATGCGTATCTTTTATATTCAATTTACTATATGAAAAAATATGAAAGTGCCAAAGGACGCGCCTATTTACAAAAAGCCGCAGTATTGTTTCCCAATCATGTGTTGCTCTTGCGCGTCTATGAAAATTACCGGAACGGAATATTCAGTTTATAAAAAGGAAACGGTATATGACGGATAGAGAGAACAAAGAAATACACGGTTTAGCTGTCAAAAATCTGTATAAAAGTTATACGATAGAAAAGAACAACTATGAGGTTAATAAAGATATCAACCTATCCGTTCCGCCTGCATCGTTCGTATGGATTTACGGAAATTCGGGCGCGGGCAAATCCACATTTTTAAATGTGATTACCGGCATCGACACACCCGTTGCGGGAAGTGTCAGTTGGGATGACTCCGAAATCAATACCATGAATGTGAACAAGCGCGCTCAATTTCGGCTGGAACACTTCGGGCTGATTTTTCAGTTTTTTGAATTGATTAAGGCTCAGACTATTTACGAAAATGCCGCTCTTCCATTGAAGATAACGCGGAAATCAAAAAAAGAAATTGATGCGGTACTGTTTCCGCTGTTCGAATATTTTGATGTGCAGTCTCTCATTCGTAAAAAACCGGATCAACTTTCAGGCGGAGAAAAACAGCGGGTGTCTATTGTCCGTGCAC
>NZ_CALHGC010000093.1 GCF_938029485.1 uncultured Treponema sp.
AGCGGCTTGTCCGCTCGCCGGTTTAGTTGACGCGGCTGTTGAGCCGGTGCCTCCGGTATTTCCCGCAGTCTGCGCCTGCATACTTACAAACGCACAGACGAATAAAAACAAAAGCGGGAAGCATCTAAACCGCCGGCTCATGGTCGTCTCCTTCGGCGTGAATATTTTTATAGGAAAGATAGGGGCCGAGCCATAAGGCCTGAAACACTTCTTTTTGTTTACCGGCTTTACGCTCCGCTTCTACCGAGTGGTAAAGATGTAAGGGAACGCGCATTACGGCGACCTCTTTTTCCCGTAAGCCGTGCATATGAAATTCAATCGACTCACCCTCGAGTTTTTCAAAAAGGATTTGGATACGCTTTCCTTTGATGTCTTTTCCATTATCAAGCAGGAAAAATTTTACCGCTTCAATGATCTCCGGATCTAAACCGGAATCGAGTACGGCAATCCGATCGGCGAGTTCGGGATAGCCTATTACCGGAGTTTGCCCTTTTTTAAGAAATTCGGTTTTTACTTTTTCATTATTTTCCGCATTGATCCTCACCGCTCCCGCACAAAAAGCGAGGCATTCCATACGCTTCTTTTCGGATACGAACAACAACGTTGTTTTTTTCGATTTCCACACAAATTCCGTTTCAAGCTCGACATTGACTTTTGAACGGCAGGAGGGGCAGGTAAAAGACAAAAAGGCGCCTTTTTTTATCTCCTCCGTCAGTGCCGGACGGACATCAAGATCAATTATTTTTTCATATTCCACATCAAATGAACAGTCACATTTACAGGTAATTTTTTGCATAATTTCTCCTAAAAAAACGCTCAACTTGCTTCACAAGCGAATAGTTCTAAAGGGTATCTCTAAAAACTCGGTTAGATTTTTAGAGATACCCGACGAGTTTCTGTTTAAGTCTTTATATTGTAATGACTTAAACAGAAACATCGCAAATTAAATCTAAGGAAAACCTCTAAAAACTGAAGTTTTTAGAGGTTCCCTTTACCTTATGCTGCAAGATGGTGAAACATTACCGGAAGCTTCAGACATTGAAAATATACAAAAGCCGAAAGATGCTGACTTTGTTACTCTCATAAAAACCGATAAAAAATATTTGACCCAAGATAAAAGTATCCGTAAAAATGTAACGCTACCTGCTTGGCTTGCGGAAGCAGCGGAAAATGCAAACCTCAATTTTTCACAAGAGCTGCAAAACGCATTAAAACAGCGGCTGCAAATAGCGTTGTAATTTTATTAAAAGCTGCATTTACCTGACTTAGAACGGCGGTTTTCTAAAGATGAACTGTCCTCTACCCTTCTCGCCTAGAAATTCATTGTTCTTTACGATCAATTCTCCGCGGCTGAATACGGAATCGATGGTGCATTGTACCTTCATTCCTTCATACGTGCAGTAATCGCAGGCGCTTTTCAGGTTTTTCTTTGTCAGCACTTCTTCGGCATTGGGATTGATGACTGTGATGTCGGCATCGGCGCCGGGCAACAGGCATCCTTTTTGAGGATACATCCCGAAGATGCGGGCAGGATTTGCCGCCATCACCTGTACGAAGCGCTCCAACGAAATCCGCTTCTTTTGTACACCCTCGGAAAAGATAATCCGCACCCGCTCCTCGATACCCGGAGCGCCGCCCGGCCCCTTGGTAAAGTCGCCTTTTGTATCCATCTTTTCTTTTAACAGGAAGGGACAATGGTCGGTCGCTACTACTTGGATATCGCCGTTTGCAAGCCCGATCCAAAGCGCTTCAATATCCTGCTTTCTGCGCAAGGGTGGCGCCATCATATATTTGAGCCCTTCGATATTTTCAGGATCATCGGGACTGCCGTTCTCATTTCCGTACTTTTCTTCCGAAAGCGTCAGATACTGCGTGCAGGTTTCAACGAATAGCCGATTAACGTGCTGCCGCCCTTCTACGACGCTGATAAGCGCCTCTCCCGTAGAAAGGTGCACAATGTACAGCGGCGCATCCTCCACCATTTCTGAAAAATGAATAAGGCGGGAAACAGCCTCGGCTTCCGTTTCGTTAGGCCGACTGCGCGCATGGTAAATAGGCAGCATTTTCTTTTCTTTTACGAACTTCGACCGGAGATAGCTGATAAGCGAATCGTTTTCCGAATGCACGGTTAAAATTCCGCCCGCTTCTTTAACGGTTTTCAGCAAGCGGTAAAAGCCCGTATCGTCGATTTTAAATCCGTAAGTCGTATAGGCCTTAAAACTCGTAATCCCTTCATTTTTGATGATGCCGGATAGTTCCTGCAAGATGGCGTCATCGATATGCTGAATAACGCCGTGAAAGCTGTAGTCGATAACCGCTTTTTTGGCAAGCTCATGGTACCGGTCAATGGAATAATGCAAATTGCATCCGGCGGGGCCGAACGCGATATGGTCGATCACGGAGGTTGTACCGCCGCAGGCTGCCGCAACGGTACCGGTATAAAAGTCATCGACGGCGCGGTACTGAGGGGATTGCTGCAATTCAAGATGCGTATGCGCATCGATCAGCCCCGGCATAACATAACATCCGGGAAATTCATATACGGCATCAAAATCGACGGGATTAAAATGCCCGATTCCGGTTATCTTGCTG
>NZ_CALHGC010000094.1 GCF_938029485.1 uncultured Treponema sp.
CCTCAGTCGGAAAAAGAATTTGAGCTGGTTAAGACGGTGGTAAAAGAGCTTGCCGAGGCAATGCAGGGAAAAGGGAAAGTTTCCGTTGTGTCGGCCTCTCAACTGCCGGTGCTGGAAGGTAAATTTTCTCCCGAAGCGCTTTTATCGCAGCCGCTTAAATTAAAGGCGGCGTGGTCGCCGATATGGAACTGCGATCTTGCGCTGCGACTTGCAAGCGGGGAGCTTATTAATGCGGCTCCAAAGCGGGCACTCGTATTCTTGTCGTTTGAAGATATCGGTTCCGACAGCTTTAAGCAGTACAGCTTAAACGATCTTGCCGCATATATGACCAACAACGGTATCCGTTTTTATGCGGTTAATCTAAAGCCGCGGACATTGCCTCCTGAGCTTTCGTATCTTTGCACGAAGACAGGCGGAATGAGTACGTATATCTATGCCGAACAGGGGCTTTCTCCGATCATCGAAGATTTAATCGCCAAACCGATAGGCTCGTATCAGTTGACTTATACTTCTACATTGCCCACGGACTTCGGCCGCGCTTATTTACCGGTAGAAGTTGAAGTGCGGCTTTTAACCCGTTCGGGCAGGGATGAAACCGGCTATTTTGCTCCGCTGGAATAGAGTCAATGTAAAAAAATAACTTACATTAGAGGAATACTATCATGGAAAACTTGAGCGTCTTAAAAGAAAAGACAAAAGCAAAAGTTATCGAAATACTCGGTGATACCCACTTTCAAAGCAGAATAATATCCATCGGCATAACGGTTGGAAGCGAAATCGAAGTTATTCAGAATTATAAAAAACAGCCGGTACTTATTTATTGCAGGAATACGGCGATTGCCGTCAATAAAAAAGAAGCGGATAAGATTATGGTGGAGATATTATAGCTATGAAAAAAATAACTATCGCATTGCTCGGTCAACCGAATTCGGGAAAATCCACATTATTTAACGGACTGACCGGTTCAAATCAGCATGTCGGAAACTGGCCGGGAAAAACCGTAGAGAAAAAAGAAGGTGCTTTTTCATACAAGGGAACGGACTATACGATAACTGATTTACCCGGATCGTACGGGCTGTCGGCACACTCGGAAGAAGAAGTAATTACACGAGAATACATAACGAATGGAGAAGCAGATATTGTTGCAATTATGGCGGATGCGTCGCAATTAAACCGGAGCCTTTTTATGCTATCCGATTATGCCGGCATACAAGTTCCGGTTGTCCTCATTATGAATATGATGGATATTGCGCATCAGCAGGGTAAGACGATAGATATTGAAGGATTGCAGAAAGCGCTGAGCATACCGGTTATTCCGATCGTTGCTGCGGATAAAAAAGAATACACCCATTTTTATGATTTTTTAGAACACCGACAGGGTGCTCTTTTAAAAGATGAAGCATTGGAAAAATTATACGAAGATACAATCGGCGAAAAATACCGCACGTTGGAAATATATATTCCGCAGAACGGTATCGGCGTTTTTTCACAAACATGGATTGTAAGTAAGCTCGTTGAAAAAGATCAAAAAGTAATTGAAATGGTACAAAAAGCGGTCGATACGGCGCAATTCAAAAAAATCGAGAACGTATTGCAAGAAATAAAAGACGGAAATTTATATACCGGACAATGCAAATTTAATTGGGTGGATTCGCTCATTAAAAAATATGTTACGGAAAAACGGCAGTCCTTTAATAGAAGTACATTCGATAGAGCCGCTACAAGTAAAACATGGGGTAAACCGATCGCCATCGGTATCATCATTGCAGGATTGATTGCTTCTATGGTAATCGGACTCCCATTAATGGGACTATTCGGACTTGCCATTCCGCAACTGTCGGGTTTACTGGCAAAAGGACTCATGTCGCTCGGTATTGCAAACTGGATAATCTCGCTTATATGCGGTGCCGTTATGACGGCGATTACGTTTGCTTTTATGATGGTGAGCTATGTATTCGGCATAAGTCTGGTTTTCGGCTTTATGGAAGATGTCGGTTACATGGCGCGGGTTTCCTACGTATTCGATAACACGATGTCTAAATTGGGATTGCAGGGAAAAGCGATTATGCCGTTCTTGGTAAGCTTCGGTTGCAATATCGGCGGCGTTACCGGATCGCGGATTATCGACTCATGGGAACAGCGGGTTATGACGATTGCGCTATCGTGGGTAGTGCCGTGCGGAGCGACATGGGGCGTTGTGGGTGTTGTCAGCGGGGCATTCTTCGGTAAGCAAGCGGTTTTTGTCGTGTTAAGTTTATTTGCCGTTGCATTTTTACACCTCTTAGTTACGTACCGGATTTTCAGAAAAT
>NZ_CALHGC010000095.1 GCF_938029485.1 uncultured Treponema sp.
GGTTCGGAATATGCAAGCGTTATGGGAGACGGTACGGCTGTTTTTGTTGAAGATGCAAAAGAAAAAATTTTAGGCTTGCAGCTTATGATGAAAACACAAAGCGGCAGAGATTTTGAAATAACCGAACAGATGACGAAATCGGTTACGGTGTTGCGTATTGATATTCCGTGTGTAACGGCAAAGAGTAGAACTAAAGCTTATTCATAATTATGAATTGAAGAAGGGAAACCTGCGTGTATACGAATGATGAAATATGGAAAAAACTTCAAGCGTTTTTGCCCGAACACAACAGAATAAGCGCTTCATGCGCTCCGTTCGAAACGTTCAGCGCATTCGGCGAGGCGAATATTCATATCGATGTATACAACGAACGGAACAGCAACGGTGTTACGCTTGTGCTGTTTCACGGCGTCGGCGGGAATGGGCGGCTTCTGTCGTTTATAGCGGTTCCCTTGGCACGGCGCGGTTATAAGATTGTCTGTCCTGATTTGCTGGGATATGGCTATACCGAATACGAGGGCGTGCCGTCTTATAAAACATGGATCGATACGGGCGTTCACATCGTGCAGCAGGAGCTACAGCATGGCGAAAAGCTTTTTGTGCTGGGTTTGAGTGCAGGCGGTATGCTCGCATACAACGTCGCTTGTTCGGTTCAAGGTGTTTCCGGCGTCATCGTTACCACCCTGTTGGATAATCGCTTAAAGCCGGTGCGGGAATATTCGGCAAAGAACAAGCTGCATGCCCGCTTTGCCCTTCCGCTTTTGCGTTTTATGCCGAAGCAGATGCAGCGCTTAAAAATCCCCGTAAAGGCAGTAACGAATATGAATGCAATCGTCAACAACAACCGGGTACTTTCTTTGTTGCTGCAGGATAAAAGGGGCGCAGGAGCTTCCGTGCATCTCGGCTTTTTATGTTCGATGATAGAAAGCATTCCTGCCGTAGAGCCTGAAGCATTCGAGATTCCGCTTTTGCTTTGTCATCCCGAAAAAGACTGTTGGACGCCCGAATGGATAAGCCGCCTCTTTTTTGCTCGCATACGGAGTGCAAAAGAACTATGCACGCTTAAAAACGCGGGGCATTTTCCGATTGAACAGCCGGGTATTACACAGCTTGAAGAATCCGTTGTGTCGTTTATAAAAAAATATTATTGAGGCGATCATGGTATTAAGAAAATATGAAACACAAGATTCCAAAATCATTTGCAGCTGGATTAAAGATACAAAGCAGCTTTATCAATGGTCTGCCGACAGAATAGGGCGGTTTCCACTGAATGGTAATGAGTTAAATGAATACTATAGTTCGATGAACGGTACACAGTCTATCATTCCTCTTTGTGCCATTGACGAATGCACCGTACTCGGTCATTTGTTTATCCGATACCCAAATAAAGACGATAAAACACTTGTACGATTCGGGTTTATTATACTTTCGCCTGAAAGCAGAGGAAAGGGAATCGGAAAGAAAATGGTAGAGCTTGCAATAGAATATGCAAAGACCGTTTTGTATGCTTCAAAAATAACATTGGGAGTCTTTACGAATAATGAGCGTGCACGGCATTGTTATGAAGCCGTCGGGTTTCAAGCAACAGGAAAAGTTATAACCTATATGATGCCGGATGGCGCATGGGAATGTATTGAAATGGAATTGAATATCTAACTTTGAGGTCGGTTATGAACATACAAGATTTTTTGAACGCAGTATTAAAACAGGATGCCGAATGTTTATTTTCAGCCGCTAAGATAGCGCGGCTGAAAAACACTGCCGAGTTTGCCTATCGGCAAACATCGCTTATTGACGTATGCGCTTTTCGCGCACCAATGCAACAGTCTTCGAGAATTGACATTCTCTCAACTGTTGCATTTTAAGGAGCGCTTACGCACTTACTTTTCCGATTCCGCATATATCAACTGGCATTGTACTAATGAGCATTTCACGGTTGAAGAATACATACAAGCAAATTGCGAGTATCCGGGAACATGGGACGGAACAATCGAAAGAATAGAACAAATCGGTAATCTAATCATCACCGCTGTCAACGTATACAGTGTCGATAGAACAAGTTCTTTTCACGTGGTATCGTTTATAAAATTAAAAGACGATAAAATTATTGCGATGGATGAGTATTGGGGCGATGATGGAACTCCACCTCAGTGGAGATTAGAGAAAGGGCTTGGGAGAAAAATACATACCTAATGGCTCATCCTTTACCTATTTCCGTAATGATATCTTCCATTGTTGTATTCTGAAAGCCTTTATCTAAAAAGCATTTTTTTGCGGCTTCTCGAATTTCTCTTTTTCTCATCTGTCCTACTTTTTGTTTTTCTTCTTTCAAAATAAAGTCCCTCCTTACAAAAAACCGACAATATTGTCGGTTTTTAATATAGCGTTATTATTAAGTGGTGTCAAGTAAAAAAACGCTTTTGCTGTACAGCGCGAAATGAACAGTATAGACAAATAATAGTTAAAACCAGTAGACTTTAGTAATTATGGCATCGAGTAAAACATATTTAGACTTCATTTTGGAGCAGTTATCGGAATTGCAAGATATACGCTATCGCGCAATGATGGGAGAATTTATCATTTACTATCGAGATAAAATTGTGGGCGGTATCTACGATGACCGCTTACTGGTAAAAGCGGTTCCGTCGGCAATTGCGTATATGCCGAACGCTTCCTACGAATTGCCGTATCAAGGCGCAAAAGAAATGCTTTTAGTAGACGAAGTGGATGACAAAGCATTTATAACGGGCTTGTTTAATGCAATGTATGATGAATTACCGGCGCCGAAAGGGAAAAGGGGAAAATGAAAAACGTGGGGT
>NZ_CALHGC010000096.1 GCF_938029485.1 uncultured Treponema sp.
ATCGCTGCTGTATAAAGCCACTGCCATCCTTGGCAGTTCCGGTCGAATAGTATCAATTTTTTCCGCGGGGTTGTTAAAAAGCAACCTGATGCGTTTACCTTCATTATATTAACGATTTGACACGGCATTTTTATTGGAGTATACTTATTGAACTTATTTGAGGAGGCGCAAATATGCGAAAAATAAGCTTAAAAACGGTACTGGGAACAGCCGTACTGGTATTCAGTGCCCTTGTTATCTGCTCATGTACCAAGAGCGGAGAATCGGCGAAAACAGCTTTGAAAGTCGGTATGGTTACCGATGCGGGAACGATTGATGATAAGTCATTCAATCAGGGAACGTGGGAAGGTATTGTCCGTGCGGAAAAAGAACTCGGTGTTGAGGTTAAATACTTAAAGCCGGTCGGAACAACCGAAGCGGACTATGTAAAAGAAATTTCCAATCTATATGATTCAGGGTATAAATTGATCATTTGCCCCGGTTTCAAATTTGAAACGGCAATGTTCAAGGCGCAAACAAAATATCCCGATGCAAAACTGGTTATTATCGACGGTAATGCACATCCGGCCGATTCTTATGATTCTCAAAACGGACCGAATACCATCGGTATTCTCTTTGCGGAACAAGAAGCGGGATTTGCCGCAGGGCTTGCCGCGGCGCTCCAACTGCAGGAAGGCCGATTCGGCTTCATCGGCGGTATGGAAATTCCTGCTGTTCAGAAATTCAACTGGGGATGGCAGCAGGGTATTATGTATGCAAACGAGAACCTTGGAACCAAGATTGAATTACATCCGGAAGATTTTATCTATCAGGGGACATTCAGCGACATTGCAGCAGGCCAGCAGATTGCAGCCTCTATGTTTGACCGTGGCGTTACCTGTATTCATGCCGCGGCAGGCGGTGTCGGGGTCGGCGTAATCAATGAAACGAAAGCGCGCCGTCAAGTCGGAAAAGACGTATGGGTTGTCGGTGTCGACGTTAACCAGTATAACGAAGGCTTACTCCCTGACGGAAAATCGGTTGTTTTAACTTCTGCAATGAAATATATCGACCGTGCAGCGTTTGATATGGTTAAAGAAGCGCTCGACGGCACTTTTAAAGGCGGACGCTCTTTATTACTCACTGCAAAAGAAGATGCAGTCGGTATTCCGCCGGAAAACCCCAACCTCTCCGATGATGTGCAAACGAAAGTAAATGAAATTTATCAGCAGATTAAATCGGGCGCCATTGTTGTTGCCGATAGTCAAGGCAGCTTGTTCCGTTAAACGATAACGGAGTTGCGAATCCGAGGTCGTATAATTGTATGCGCCTCGGATTTTCTTTGCTCGTTAATTAGATAAAAGTTTACAGTGTAAATAAAGGAAGGCTTGATCTGTTTGAACAATATGCTATCGAAATGCGCCATATCCGTAAAGAATTCCCCGGTATTGTTGCAAATGATGATATAACATTGCAGGTAAAAAAAGGGGAAATCCATGCAATTCTTGGAGAAAACGGCGCAGGTAAATCCACTCTTATGAGTATCTTATTCGGTTTATACCACCCTGATGCGGGAGAAATCCTTGTAAACGGTAAACAGGTGGTTATCAATAATCCGAATGATGCTAACGAACTCGGTATCGGTATGGTACATCAGCATTTTCAGCTTGTACATAACTTTACCGTTACCGAAAATATTATCCTCGGAAAAGAAGGCGGTTTTTTTCTTGACCTGCATAAGGCCGAGACAAAAATAAAAGATTTAAGCGCCCGGTACGGATTACAAATCGATCCGAATGCACGCATTATGGATATAACGGTAGGTATGCAGCAGCGCGTAGAGATTTTAAAAATGCTGTACCGCGATGCGGAAGTGCTCATCTTTGACGAACCGACCGCCGTTTTAACGCCGCAGGAAATCGAAGAACTCATCCAAATAATGAGGAATCTGGTAAAAGAAGGGAAATCCATTATCCTCATCACCCATAAATTACAGGAAATTAAGGACGTTGCGGATCGCTGCACCATCATACGGCGAGGAAAGTTGATCGATGTGATAGACGTCGCCACTACTTCCAAAAACGAGATGGCAGCAAAGATGGTCGGGCGTCCGGTTGAATTTAAAGTACAAAAAGCTCCCGCGCAACCCGGCGAAGTCGTACTCGATATACAACACCTCAAAGTTATCGGTGCAAAAAAAGTACCTGCCGTCAATGACTTTTCACTGCAAGTGCATAAAGGCGAAATTGTCGGTATCGCGGGGGTTGACGGGAATGGGCAGAGTGAGCTTGTTCATGCACTTTCGGGATTAATGCCGATTGCGGAAGGAACCGTTCTGCTAAGTGGTAAGGATATCACAAAGACCTCTATCCGCGAACGCAATGAATCGGGTATGGGATTGGTGCCCGAAGACCGCCAAAAACACGGTTTGGTTATGCAGTATACGATTGCCGAAAATACGATTATCAAATCATACTACAAAGAACCTTTTCAAAAGCACGGGTTCCTGCATAAAAACCGGATGTTCACATTTGTGGGTGATATTACCAAGCAATTCGATGTTCGCTCCGGCGAAGGGGTTTACTCGGCTGCACGGAACTTGAGTGGTGGAAATCAACAAAAGGCTATCCTCGGCCGTGAAATTGCCCTTGATCCGGAACTGCTGATTGCCGTACAGCCTACCCGTGGGCTGGATGTCGGCGCTATCGAGGCAATCCATAAAGAATTGGTCAAACACAGGGACAGAGGGCGAGCCGTATTGCTCATTTCTTTTGAGTTGGACGAAATCTTTAATCTGTCGGATCGAATTGCAGTTATGCATCGCGGCACCCTAACCGGTATAGTTCGTCCTGAAGAAACTACGGTCGAGGAAGTGGGATTGATGATGGCCGGAGATACGCGCAAACATGGAGGCCAACAGTGATGATAAAAAGACACACTTCGCTTTCGGATAATACCCTTGTAATCAGTCTTTCCGCCGTATTGCTCGGTTTAATTGCCGGAGCGATTCTGATTATTTGTATCGGAGAAAATCCTTTTACCGCTTTTTCTTACCTTTTCCGTGGCGGACTTATGAATATTGAACGCATCGGGAATACGCTTGCAACGGCAACGACACTCTTATTGGTGGGTCTTTCCGTTTCATTTGCATTTAAAACCGGCCTCTTCA
>NZ_CALHGC010000097.1 GCF_938029485.1 uncultured Treponema sp.
GTTTCAGACGTTCTCAAAATAGAAGCATTCACTTTAGTTAACAGAGAGTACCTTTCCACTGCCGATGTATTGTCAGCTAAAAGTGAGACTATTGCGTGCTGTGTATGTTCTTTTACCTCTTTCTCCGCATCTTCCCAAAGGTAAGAATAGCTGTACATGGATTCAAATTCTTCAGCGGGTATCGGCGCAGGCATCAAGGCAATGACCACACATTCTTCGCCGATTTCAAATGAGGCAGTAGTATCATCGCCCTCGATCTGATCAACCGTAAGTCCCCAATATGATTTTAAATCCTCGATAACTTTCTCCAATGAATACCCGCTATCGCCTTTAAACATCGGCATAGATAAAATGAGCGGTGATTCGACTTCCGTTTTTTTACCGAATGTGTTCTTCAAAATTCCCATGATATCTCCTTTCGCCAAGGTATTCAAAACCGATCGTAAGTGCGTTTTTTATAGTAAATAAAAATGAATCGAGTTGTTCGATGCCGCAAGCATTCTGCGCTTGTCCGAAAGCGTCAAGCATTTCTTGGAAACCATCGGTGCTTAGTTTTTTAAACAGGCACTGCAATTTCGGATCGCGGCTCTTTTCCAATCAACAACCCCGCCGACGGATAAACCGCTTTCAGCTATCACATCCTCCATTGTGGTTGCCGAAAATCCTTTTTCGAGGAATTTCCGTGCGGCTGCTTTTCTAATTTCCTTTTTCTTTCTTCGGGGAGTAATCGTGTCCTTTGCATAGTAATGAACTGCTCTTTACCGAGGAAGTCCTCGATAGGAGGACTGTATTTCAAGGGAATAAATATGTCAAGCGGCTTACTTTTGGTCTGTTTTCAAAAGGTATGATTGTATTATCTATAAGTCTATTGTATCATAGACGCATGAACATAAAGGAAAGAAAAATGACATGGCGTACATACCTTGCCTATGGCGGCGGGGATTTGTACGGGGGCGGCTGCTTTTTTATTGTTACGACATTTTCAATGTATTATTTGGTAAACGTCATCGGGGTGCATCCTGCATTGGCAGGGTTAATTCCGGCGATCGGTAAGGTGTGGGATGCGGTTTCCGACCCGATGATGGGATATATCTCCGATAATACGCCGCGGACGCGATTCGGAAAGCGGCGCGTGTGGTTTTTAGTTTCCATTCTTCCGATAGCCCTATCGTTTATTCTGATCTGGTTTCCGGTTACCATTGAAAGTCAACCCGGTAAATTTATTTTTTATACCGTTGCCTATATCATCTTTTTTACCGTTTCAACCGTATCTTATATTCCGTACGCAGCGCTCAGCGCCGAAATAACAAAAGATTTTTCTGAGCGGAATAAATTAAACAGCACTCGTCTGATGTTTTCGTTTGTTGCGACGCTGCTCGGTGGGGTATTGGCGCAGCCGATTATCGATTATTTTAACGGAAGCGCACACGGGTATTTTATCATGGGCTGCGTATTTGCGCTCATTTTTGCACTCCCATGGATTCCGCTCTATTTTGAAACATGGGAACTGCCTCAAGATGAAAGCGTGGAAAAATCAACCCAGTCGTTTGTAAAAAACTTCTTATCATTATTCAAAGACAAGTCATGCAGGCTTCATATTACGATGTATGTATGCTCCTTCGGTGCACTCGATATCTTTATGTCGTTTGTGCTCTTTTATATCGTCGACTATTTAAACAAGGGAAGTGTTTTTGTTATTGCACAGGGAAGTCTTTTGATTGCGATGATGGCGATGCTGCCGGTGCACAGCTATTTTATCAACCGGAAAGGGCATAAACCTGTTTACATTACAGCGCTTACCGTATTCATCATCGCTATTTTATTGATGGGGCTGCACACTCCTACTTCCGGCGGCATTTGGTTAATACTGAATATGGTGCTTATGGGAATAGGTATATCGGCGAATAACTTAATACCGCATCAGTTGCTGCCGTTTATTTCCGATATAGACCGCGTGATGAGCGGGAAGCAGCGAGCCGGTACCTATTCGGCGGCGATGACGCTTGCGCGGAAGTTGTTTTTAGGCTTGATTATTATGCCGACCATCGGCGTTGGGTTGAGTAAAATAGGATACAAAAATCCGGTACCTTCAATTTTGACGCAAAGCCAATTTGCAGAAGCCGAGGTGCTCTGTAAAAATACCGCGACACCGTTTTCGGAAATAGAAAAATATTACGCTTTATATGAAGACGGCAACCTGCATCTGAAATATATCAGTAAAGATACGGATGGCATACTAAAAAATGTTTACAAAAAACACAAAAATACCGCAAGTGCTGAGGCAGCTTCTTTTTTTGAAAATGCTGTTTCTTTTACAGAGATTCCGGTAAATATCTTTGATGATTTTATCGTCCCGTCGTTTCATACAGGAGACTTTGCTGAAGCTGATAATAAATTTCTTGTAATATCGTCGTATGAGAAAGACGGAAGTATTTACAAGAAAATAACTCCGCCTGAGTTTTATACGAAATCAGATTTATATGATTTGAAGGTATTATTTGATACGATCGATTTTAAGTATTCGGGAATCGGGCAAGTTCAAAAGCCGCAGCAAAAACAAGAAACACTCAATAAAATCAGATTGATGTTTATTGTACTGCCGGTCTGTATGCTGCTGCTCGGTATTTTAGTTGCTTCGCAATTTAAAGTTACACCGGAAAATCATCAAATCATTTTGAACGAAATCAAGCGGCTTGAATCCGGCGGGAAAAAAGAAGCTGCCGATGCAAAGACAAAAGCCGTATGCGAATTATTAATCGGGGAAAAGTATTGCTGAATATTTGAAGCAAATAAGATAGATAGTAGCGTTATAAAAAAGAGCGAATTATGAAAATTTTTTTTAGACTATTAGCTGCGTGCTATATTTTAGGATGCGTAACTCTATTTTTTTATTGCTTTATCTTTTCAGGCTTATCAAATCATTCATCATATAATATAACAAGCTATATTATATGCTATGGGGTAGTCGGAGGTATACTGGGACTCATAGTAATTCTTTTACCGTCAGAAAGGGAATTGGGGATTTTTCTGTTTAGCTTGATCTTTATATTCGGTTGTTAAATTAGTCTTAGTTTAGCATAGCACTTACTTACCGGCAACTTTATTTAGTCTTGTATACTTTGCCCGCTTTTGGTGGAAACCAGTAAGCTAAATATCTAAATATCATTGTCTGAAAAGGCGTTGAATCCTCCTCGCAGACGCTCCTTAGAACTGGTAGATGAATCTAGCTCGTTTTCATGCGTTTCTGAGGCTTTTAAGTTGTCTTTGACATAAGGATCCCCTGAAGCCTTCAAACGCTCTATTTCGTGAATTAAGGCGGTTTTAACCAGGGTTGTTTTGGGAATTAGTGATTGGTCAAAATAGTCTAAAATCTCTTTATCGACAATCTTTTCGGGGTTTAAGCGGACATTTAAGGTCTTAACTTTTGTCATACTTATTTACCCTCCTTCTCTTGTACTTGCTGGCTTAATCCGTACTTGTAAAAGCCATTGACGTTAGCAACTTCAGTATCTTTAACAATGGCCGCATTAGTAAACGTTGTCTTCAGAATCTTTTGATTAATTAAGTTAGCACCACCACCAGTGAAGAACAATGTATCAATGCTATCAAGATTCTTTAAAGTTGAAGTCACATTGGCCACTAA
>NZ_CALHGC010000098.1 GCF_938029485.1 uncultured Treponema sp.
GAACATCATCTTCAAAATATGAGTCAATCTGTCCGACACAGTATGGAATACTAAATTCTATACCAAAACTTTCCAGTTTATAAAATTCTTCATAAGGGAATCTCAAACGCAAAAAATCAATCTCTGCTAAAAGATATGATTATCGCTGCCTTGAGTTCTGTTAATTTGAAAGAAATAACAGCAGACTCCGACGTTTTTATCCGGTTATCGTATTTCGGAAGGTATGCGACTCTTGCGAGAGCCTTATTAAAGGATGAGCCGATACTGCCGCCGAATGAGGCGGTCTCCGCTTTGGATGTGAGCAGCGAGAGCACCATACAGGAAAGCATCAGCTGCTTAGCTTAGTGAAAGGGAAGACAGAGCTAGTCATTGCGTATCGAATGCACACAGGCGAAAATGCAAATAAGATCATCGTGCTGGAAAACGGCGCAATAGCAGAAACCGCCCCCTCTGCTGAGGTCAAACACGCAGGCAGACTGTCCCAAAAGCTGCTTTCCGTTAAGACGTCTCTAAAACCTTATTAGATTTATCTTAAAACCGAATAGTTCATTTATTTCCATATAGAACAGGCCGATATATAATTTGTACGCACAATGGCCGATATATCAACCGTTATTTTATCATATTTGGAAACACTTTCTCACGAAGAACTTATCGGATTGATACGTTCTTTCGCAATGACGCATGAAGATGTCCTGCTGCACCTTGAAGAAAAAAGCACCGCGGTAATCGCAAAAGGGGAAGTTTCAACAGCAGCGGATACATTCACGCCATCACATTCGCTTGTTAATCGGAGCAGTGCAGCGCAGGAAAAAATCAATTTATATACATCGTTGTTTATCGGCCGGCAGGATGTCTTTGCGTTGCGCTGGTATAATGCAAAATCAAATAAAAGCGGCTATTCACCGGTTTGCCAGAACAAGTGGCAACGCGGGAAATGCGATATGAAAAAATATTCGTGCGCTACCTGTCCGTTTAAACTTCCTGTTCCACTCTCCGGCCGGTATATTTTTAATCATTTGGCAGGAAAAGATGTAGCCTGCCGCGATGTTATCGGGGTATATCCGCTCATCGAAGGAGATGTATGCCGGTTTCTGGCCTTCCTATAAATTCGACAGTTGAGAGAATATCAATTCTCGAAAACTGCCGAATTCGTGCGCGATAGCGCACACGTCAATAAGCAAGTTTCCGATAAGGAAACTTGACGGTTAACGAGGCAACCTTATTTGGTTGCCGAAGTTATACCTTCGATTTCGATTCGCATACGGGGAGTTCCGATGCGTGGAAAAAGGATGTGGCGGCTGTCCGTAAAACCTGTGCGCTATTTTCTATTCCCGTTTCGGTTGAAATATCGCGTTCGGGAAAAGGCGCTCACCTTTGGATATTTTTTAGTGAAAATATCGCCGCAAAACGCGCACGTAATTTTGGGGCATTGATTTTACAGGCTGCGATGAATGAGCGGCATTCGTTACCGTTTGAATCCTTCGACCGTATGTTTCCTAATCAGGATACTATACCGAAAGGCGGTTACGGTAATTTAATCGCTTTGCCGCTACAGGGACAAGCGGTAAAAAATAAACATTCGGTTTTTGTAGACGAAGATTTTATTCCATTCGATGACCAATGGGTGTATTTAAGCTCCATTAAAAAGTTATCCGAAAAAGCCATGCAAACATGCTGCGACGAAATTGCAAAAACCATACCGGACTTTTTACCGAGCGATGTTGATGACGGCGAAATCAATACAATCGGTGATAGTATGAAACCAAACGCGGCATATAAAATTCTTAAAACATCGCAGGAGAATCGATTCAACAAGCAATTGCCGCAAAGCGTACTACTGACGGAAAAAGATTTTTCTTCGACAGTACACATTACAGTTTCAAATCAAATCGAAATTGCAAAAACCGGAATATCGGAGCGAGCGCTGGGAATATTCCGGCGGACAGCTGTTTTCTTAAATCCGGAGTATTTCAAAAATCTTCAGATGCGCCTCCCGCTGTATAACACTCCGCGTTATATCGATTGTTCTGCAGAAACTGAAAACGCCTTGTTGCTGCCGCGCGGTAATCTCAGTCAGATCGAAAAATTATTAAACGATTGCGATACGCCTTATGAAATTAAAGATGAGCGATATGCAGGTACACACATCGAAGTTAATTTTACTGCGGAATTATATGCAGAGCAAAATGCAGCTTTACACGCAATGCTTAAATCGGATATCGGTATCTTATCTGCCGGAACGGGGTTCGGAAAAACGGTAACGGCTGCCGCGTTGATTGCAGAACGGAAAACCAATACGATAATTCTCGTGCAAACGCACACGCTTTTAGAGCAGTGGAGAAAGGCAATCAAGCGATTTTTGAATTATGAAGCCGGAACAATCGCTGCAGGAAAAGATATGTCGACCGGAATTATCGACATTGCAATTATTAAATCGCTTACAGAGAAAAATTCGGATGCGGTAAAACCACGGCGACATATTTACGGTATGCTTATCGTGGATGAATGTCATCACGTTTCAGCTTTCGGAACGGAAAATCTCGTAAAGAGCTTCCGCGCAAAATACGTATACGGGCTGACTGCAACGCCTATACGCCGTGACGGTCAGCAAAAAATCATCTTTATGCAATGCGGGCGTATTCTCTATGCGACAACGGCAAAGCAGATGAGTAAAACGCAAAACTTTGAGCATTATTTTATTCCCCGTTTTACGAACTTTCATATCGCTGCGGATAATACGGAAAGCTCAAAACATTCGATACAAAATTATTATTCCGAAATGATAAAAGCAGAAGCGCGGAATGCATTAATCGTTTCGGATGTGCAAACCGCTGTCAAAAATGGACGAACGTCACTTATCCTTTCCGATAGAATAGAACATTTAAACTTGTTAAAAGAATATCTAAAAGGCGCTGCATTGCATATTATCGTGATTACCGGTAAAGGGACGCAAAAACAAAAGAAAGAACAGCTGGAAACACTCAGACAAGTTCCAGCATCCGAATCGCTTGTCGTACTTGCAACAGGAAAATATGCCGGAGAAGGTTTTGACCATCCGCGGCTTGATACGCTTATGCTTGCAATGCCGTTCAGTTGGAAAGGTACGCTTGCACAATACTGCGGACGTCTGCATAGAAATTTTGCAGGTAAAGACGAAGTGCAGATTTTCGACTATGTTGATTTCCGTATTCCGGTTTTCGATCGTATGTATCGAAAACGGCTTAAAGGCTATAAGCAGCTCGGCTATACGATAAAGCCCACTCCCGATTTAGAGCTATCACAGAGTGAAACGTCAAAGCTGTATTCCGCCGATGATTACAAAACCGATTTTATTCACGACTGCATTAACGCAAAAAACTCCGCCGTCATCTGTTCGCCGTATCTTTCAAGAACGGAAATACAAAAATTTCTACCGCTCGTACCGAAAATACTTTCAAGCGGATGCAAAATTTTCATAATAACAAGGCTGCATAAAGATGAAGAACGGCAAAAAAAGCAGCAGCCGTATATCGATATGCTTGCAGCGGCAGGGGCTTCCGTTTTTAAAAGAGAAAACGTTTCTCAACGGCTTGCCGTCTTCGATGAAAAAATTTTATGGTACGGTAGTATGGATTTTCTCGGATATTCGGAAGCGGAAGAC
>NZ_CALHGC010000099.1 GCF_938029485.1 uncultured Treponema sp.
AATCACTCCGCTTGAAGCGAAAGTCAATACTACTCCTACCGATACGGATGTTGCGGGTAAATACGTCAATAAGGCGATGCAGGGAAAAACGCTTACGGTAAAAGCGAGTGTTGCCGATACTTTTTCGCTCGGCAGCAGCGATACAGCGGTTCAAGCGAATATAACCGTGACGGTTAAGCATAAGGGAAATGACTACACTGCCTCCGATTTGGTGATTACGAAAACGCCGTCTACGGATAAAAAATCCGCCGATGTAACATTTAGTTTTACGATTCCTTCTGACGGAACAAAAGATGGTGCATGGACATTTACGGTAAAGGCGAAAGACGCAGTCGGAAGAGATGCTGTTGCGGAACAGTCGGTCGGTGTAACAGTAGATACGGCAGAGCCGGCATGGAAAACCGATAATACGGCAAGTAAAGCACCGTATATTTCTCCCGAAAATACCGGCGACTGGTATAATAGAACATCTTTGTTAGTAAAAGCGTTCGCCGAAGATAGCGGAAGCGGTGTAGATAAACTGCAATATAAATTAAGCACGGAGTCCAATTGGAATGATGTGGGCAACGGCAATTTTACGGTTATAGTAAGCGATACGTTTAACGGCAAAGTTATTGTAAAAGCGATGGATAAGGCAGGAAATCCTGTCGAAAAGGAACTTGATGTGAAAATCGATACGGCAGCGCCCGGCACGTGTACGCTCGGTACGGTTGACGGACAAAACAACATTACGACAAAGCTCGTAAACAACGATACGACTCAGGTTGAATTTACATTTACTGCAAGCGATGCGGGGTCAAGCGGTTTGAATCCGGCCGAAATCAAAGTTATCAAAATCGGAAATACTCTGTTGTCTCCGGCTATTACGCCAACGGAAAGCGGCGGTACATATACGGCAATCATTCCGCAGGCAAAACTTGCGGATGGAGCGGTAACGGTACGCCTTACTGACAATGCGGGAAATGCGGCCGACTTTGCGCTCTTTACGCTGCAGAAGGACATTACGCCGCCGACGGTGAAAATCAATATGCCGGCAGAAGGCGCAACGGTAAACAAAACGATTACCGTTTCCGGAACGGCGTTCGACAGTAGAGAAATCGCAGACAAAGCCGACGTGTTTATTAAAACGGGCGCTGGTGCGAATGACTGGGAAGCTTATATGACAACACCGGTCATTACAGCTATTACGGACGGTGTTTGGACATTTACACTCGACACGGATAACACCGCAGCGCCGACGGCGGGCGGTATCGGTACCTACGATTCTGACGGCAACACTGCAAACGGCAGACAGCTGACGTTTAAAGTTACGGCAAAAGACGCCGCTGGGAACGTAGGCTCTGAAGTAAGAACCATAACCGTCGACCAAAATGCCGACCGGCCGATTATCAGATTTACAAATATACCGCTTACCGGCATGACAACTGCAAATCCCGTTTGGTTTAAAGGCTCCGATACGATTTACGGAAGCATCACCGACGATGACGGAGAGGTACAATCGCTTAAATACAGTACCAACGACGGCTCAAGTTGGACTCTTATTACGGTTTCGGGCGGATCATGGAATTTAACGCTTCCCGACGGCCCTGCAACGATATTGTTTAAAGTTAAAGATGCGGCAAATACCGAATTTACTTCGGAGGAGACGGGGGCTACAAACGCTCCGAAACTTACCGACGGTACAAATACGTTCGGCGAAGGAACTCATCCCGATTCAAAGCTGTATCTTAAAGTCGACACGCACGCACCTGAAATGCGGAACGTGCAGATAAGCAGGAATGGTACGGATTGGTCGGATGATTTTAAGACCGTCGGCGGGAAAGAGCTGATGCTCGGCGGTAAAACCGATTCCGGTGATCCTGCCAAAGGTGGCTCTGAAAAATTCTACATCAAGTTTGAGGCAAAGGATGCAAACGGTATAGACGAAACCGATTTATCCGTTAAGATGTCGAATCTTTCGCTCGATGATGGAACGCCGGTAGTGGAGCACACATACACGGCGGCTGCCTCCGGCACGGGTAAAACTCATATCAATGTTACTTCCGGTTCGACGACGGCAGACGGATGGACGGAGTACAAATTCGACGCTATTCCGTGTACTACGGGAAGCGGTACGATGAAGCTGGATATTGTTGCGACCGACAAGGCAGGCAATAAGTTTACGATCTTGCGTGAAGCAAAGGTCGACAACACTGCGCCGAAGGTCGACTTTTCAAGTCCTAGAACCATGCCAAGTTCGGGAATATCTCCGACAAAGGGCGCCACGCGTGTTACAGGCGAAATCGACGACAGCAAGGCGACCGTTGAGTATGCCATATCACCGAATGGAGAAAAGTCTCCCGACAGTGATAGTGGTACGGATAAGTCATATATGTATGCCGATGCGGACGGGGGCGAACATACCGATACTATTTCCTCATTCGACCCGAACAAAACCCAGTATAAAGAGGTAAAGGATATTTCATCGCGCTGGTATATTATGTTTGACGACGACATGGATACTGCGGCGACGGGTATGCACAGCTGGACGCTGAACAAATGGCTCGTCAATCTCGGGATCACGACGGATGCCGCCATTACCGGTAACTCCTACGATAAAATTACCAAACTCTATGTGTGGATAAAAGCAACCGATGCACACGGCAACACAAGTGAAACATCGTATGCGGTATGGCACGATCCGCAAGGCGATCGGCCGTCGGTAACGATAGACTATCCTGCGAATGATGCACGGCTTGGCGGTACCGTCCGCCTTGCAGGAAATGCAACGGATAATAATGCGCCGACAGCAGTATTCGTGCAGATACTTTCAGGCGACGCACAGATAGCGGCGGGAGTCCCGACGGCAGCAGAGCTTAACTATTGGCAAAGCAAAGGCTATGATGTGCGCCTCATGAGCGGAAGCGGAAGTAGCGGTACCGCGTGGACAGGTACGCCCGCGTCCGGTAAAACGGCAGCAAACTACGGTATTCTTGCGACGCTTAACGGCGGCAGCTGGAGCTTACCGATAAACGGCAACGGGGAGTTCAATCCGACCGGTAATGAGCCGAACAAGGTTAAAATTACCGCCTACGCGTATGACGCTTCGCATAACAAGAGTTTGCCGAAGAGCGTTAATGTTACGTTCGATAAAAACAATCCCGTATTCGGAAACATACAGCTCGTTAAATCGACTAATGAAAATCTCTCGACGGCTAACAGTGCGCAGCAAACTACCGCTTCCGGCGGCACGTACAGCGTTAAAGACACGTGGTATATTTACGGCAGCGTAACCGATGCCGACACGATAAAAAAACTGACGATTAAAGATAACGGTACGCCGTATCAGATCATAACCGGCGGTACTACCAATTCAAGCTCCGGCAAATGGGCTGTAACAAGAACGACTGACGGCAAAACGGCGACATTCAAATACAAACTTGATACCGCGAGCGGCGTCGGCGAATGCCCGATCGAAATCGAAGCATACGATGCAACATCGCAGGAATACAATTCAAAGTATACCCTTACGATAAAATACGATAATCAAGCGCCGGTATTGCTTATGCCTTCCGAAACGGGCTACAATATCAAAGCGGATGTTTCTCAGTCCGATAGCTTCTATACGTTCGGCTCAAAGGTAAAGGAAGATGCCGTTGGCGGCAAAGCACAAAGCGGCTTTAAGCGCCTCGCGTTCTTCTTTATGCGGCGTTCAAGTGCGAGCAATGCTGTGATCTATGATCCCATGCTTGAAAAGAGTGATTCACTTAACAAACACGCATGGAATGCGGCTGGTATCTCCTATGATTCTGGACTCTATTGGAAAGCATACAGCGGTGTAACGTGGAGCGCGACTAATCCTGCGGTCTTAACGTTTACCACAGATAAAAACGTACATGAGGGCGGTCTTGTGCAGGCTGACGGTGCCATATACCGTATACAATCGGTAAGCAATACGGGTACGGGTATAACGCTCGATAGCGCACTTGCCGCAAATCCGGGTACAACGGTAAAAGTTGCGCTTGCGCTCATTGTGGATCACCTCAGTGCGGAAGGCGGTGTGTCATCCCTTGAAGCGGACGGTTATTATTCCCCCGGTCACATGATCAATGACGACGGTGACCGTATGATCGAATCGGTTTCGAAAACCGGTACCACATGGACATGGGAAGCAAGTATCTGCTCGCGGAATATTCCCGACGGCCCGATAGAGCTGCACTATGCCGCATTTGACGAAGCGGGCAACTACAGCGTGGGCGTTGTCGGTAACGTTGATTATACCACGTTCCAAGGTTACAGCACGGATGACAAATCTGATCCGCATCTTCAAGTAAGCGCATACGCGTATGACAGCGCAAAACCGGCATTTGTCAGCAACAACCGGCCGCGTATTGCAGGCGTTACGTTCGGAACCGACTACAACGGCAATAACGCGATCGAGGACGGCGAAAAGATTACGGCATATAGAGCGCACCAAACAAAGGGCGAGTACGATGCAAATCATACCGATAACGTATGGGGTATAACTTCTATTACCGGATTTAAGGGAACCGGATCGAGCGACAAAGTGGTATACGACCCGAACGGAAAGCAAAAGAAAGATCCAAATCTTAAAGCAGAGAAACTTAAAACCGAGTTAACGCTTGACATAGAAGACAAGATGACTGTCAGGGGCTACACGGAAATTACGCCCGAAATCGTCGGCGGTAACGGTGCAATTTACTATCAGTATGACCTGCCCGTAATCGGAAACGGAGTAAATACAGCGTCGCCGCTCATCGCTTCGGGAACTACCGACTATACGATAGCCGAAGGTGCGATAAAACTGCAGCTCGGCGATATTCTCAAACTGAGTGATGCGACAGAAAGTACAAAGGATCTTACATTTACGTTCTGGGATTCGACGGAAGGAGCAGCGCTAATCACAGCGTCCGGCACCGACTGGCAAAAGGGCAGGCAAAAGGCATCCTTAAATGTAAATATGAAGTTTGCAGGCAAAACACCGGCTGTCCCGACAACTAAGATACAGCCGTTCTACTGGAACAGTGAAAGCGATAACAGCCTGTACGATAACAGTAAAGAAAACGGACACCTCGAAGTCGAAAGCGGTTTGCCTACGACTTTTGGCAGCAATAGCGGTGCTATGGACAGAGATCCGAAAGTGTCGGGTCAAATCGTTATGCGGGGTACGGCACACGACAATAGCTTTATCGAAGGGCTGTATATAAGCGTGCCGGGCATGGAAAGTGTTTTTGAAAATGTAACGCCTGCATTAGAAAAGGTGACAGTGAATTATATAGATTCATCAGTTTCACCTCCCGTATCGAAATCTATTGATTGTTACAAGATAGCAGACGGTTCAAGCGGACACTTGACCGGTACGGACAAGTGGAGCAGTCACGGCTTTAAATTTGAGTGCCCGACCGTCGGCCAAACGATCGGCAAAGGCGGACACGATGTCAACTGGGCTTTCTCGTGGGATACGTCAAAGATAAGCGGTGTTGCAGCTACTGATGTTGAAGTGCATGTGCTTGCGTACAACAAGGGTGAGCCGACGTGTACCTCTGCATCTGCGGGTGATCTGAGTGTTGACGGCACAACACATTATGCAGCGGCAACATACAATAATCCGAAAGGCGACACTCCTTCCACAGCACAGACAACGGCAGGTACGCTCACAAACCGCTATCGTATGGACGTGGTGCCGTATATCAGGGGGATAGAAAACAAGGTTGGAGAAGGCTTGAGCAATTCGGTCATCCGCGGTTCCGATGGTACCTATTCCATGAACTATTCTACAACCGAAAAGATGATCGTAAAAGGCTTCAACTTAAAGCCTTCAAGTGGAAAACCGACGGTAACTATAGGTGGAACAGCGGTTGCCAATGCAAAAGTAACCGTAGTAAATGATGGTATATCGATACTCAAAGACGCACGTTCCGGCGAGTTGACGGTTACGGTGAACACTGTTGAAAGTATCAACAACAAGGTCGACATTACCAAACCTTACAACCAAGAGAAAGATATTACCAATCCGTCTTCTAATTTATGGAGTGCAAAGCGTGAGCTGGTATTCTGGGAAAATAAACAGGTGTATGATGGCCATGATGATCAGACTTTCTACTATCCTTCGATGGTGATGAACGGTAGTCAGCCTATTTTTGCCTACTGCAATAACAACGACGGGTATACTTGGCGTACAATAAATGATGACACGAGTGCAAAACGTACAGGTATGTGGTATGCCCGCAATGCTGTTCTAGCAAAAACAACTGATGATAAATATATTATTATCACTAATGAAGATAATTTTTCCCAAAATAATGCAGGTTTTCTATACGTAGCTCTGGATGATACTCCTCAAGGAGCTAAGATCGGTGAGAGCATGTATCCGAGTAAGAAGGGAGAAATTGAGTTGTGTGGAGCAGATTGGGATGGAACAGTCAATGGAGGGAGTATCGATGCGAGATATTTAAACCGATTTAAATATCCTAATTTAATAGTTGATGGTGTGCGTGCGAATCTTCAAATATATGTTAGCTATTATGAAGCAAAGAAAAAACAAATACAGTTCTTTGCTTTTAAGGTTACGCAACCTAATTCCTGGACATATAATACAAACTTAGTTGAACCTAGCAAGGATTTTGAGATAGCAGAAAACGGTAATCTTGCAGTGCCCAACACTACAGGTGGTAACTCGAGTGAGCACACCGCTATGGCAAAGGTAGGCACCGGTATTTACATCGCCTACTACGATGCAAATTCTACGACACTCAAGCTGGCATATTCAAAAGCACCATTAATTACAGGGATGACAGGTTGGAATGCGGATAAGAACGGGCTTGCAAACACGAGTGCCGCATGGTCAACGCTTGAAGTTGATAACGGTACGCTTACCGGGCAGTATGTTTCGATGGCTGCTGCTGGTACAAAATTGTACATAGCCTACCATGATGCATCAAATGCAGCTCTTAAATTGGCGGTTATTGATACAACGAAAGAAAATGATACTACTCACAAACTGGATGAGAATAGTATTACAAGTAAGGTTATAGTGGATGCTTATCAGTCGGTGGGCTATAAAACGGGCATTACGATGGTAAACGGATTACCGTATATCAGCTACTACAACAATGCGCAGGCGGGAACAAAGAGTACGATTAAGCTTGCATATCCTAAAGATGCGGCTGCGATTGCACAGGCCGGTGCGGAAACTTCCGGTGCTTTTACCGGTAACTGGATTGCCCGGTATATTCCGTCGGTTTCGGTACCGAACGTCGGTATCCCGGAGTTTAACCGGGTGATGATAGACAACTATAATGAAAGCGGGACAAATAAGCCGGTGCTTGCATGGCTTGGGGAGCCATTTATTGAGTATACCAAGATGAGATAGAGGGGATTCATAATTAAGAATGCATAATTCTTAATTATGAATTGACTGCCTAAGCTCTTTGAAAATAGCCTGTTGAGCAGTTATACATCCGTGTACAACTGCTCAACGACGAATTTTTTGCTGAGCAAAAAACATCACTATTGCGTAGAACCACTGACATTCTGTCAGTGCGCGATGTTTCGTCGTTGCCGAAACTCTCGCCATCAATGCGCCCAAGGACGGGCGGGGAGTAAGGCAGAAACAAGATGATATGTTTTTAATTGCCGGTAGATGTGGTACTCTTATCCGACGGGATAAG
>NZ_CALHGC010000100.1 GCF_938029485.1 uncultured Treponema sp.
ATTTATCTCGCCATTATTGACTTATCTACGCCAAAACAGCTAAAATGGCGGTGATTTATCTCGCCATTATTGACTTATCTACGCCAAAACAGCTAAAATGGCGGTGATAAGAGGTTTTAGCATGAGAAAATTCGATTATACCCCATTGATGGAATTATCCTTACCGGTAAGTATGTACCATACGATTGCACAGGTTCATGAGTACAAAGGGCGGCAAACGTTCTATGTGGAAAACTATCCGGATATTCTGGAAGGAATGATCGATGTTGCAAAAATACAGAGCACTAAATCTTCCAATGCCATCGAAGGCATTTATACCAACGATGCCCGCTTGCAGGAATTAATGAAAAAAAAGACCGAACCCAAAAACCGAAACGAAGAAGAAATAGCGGGCTACCGGTATGTTTTGGATATGATACACGAAAACTATGCTTATATCGCATTTAATAAAAGCGATATTTTAACCTTGCACAATCGGCTGTATTCTTATTCTGCAGTGAATTATAAAGGGCGGTTTAAGGCGGCGGATAATACGATCGTTGAAGTGGACCGCACAGGAAACAAAAAAATCAGATTTCAACCGGTCAGTGCATTTGAAACCGAACGGTATTTTGACGAAATGATTGCAGCTTATGACAGAGCAATAGAGGCACGCATTCCTCCGTTACTTTTAATACCGGCGGTAATCCATGATTTTTTGTGTATTCATCCGTTTGAGGACGGCAATGGAAGGATGAGTAGACTCCTGACACTCCTTTTATTGTATAAACATGACTACTTTGCCGGCAGATATATCAGCATCGAAATGCTGATAGAAGAAAGTAAGGAAGCCTATTACGACAGTCTGCAAAATTCCAGCGAACAATGGCAAGAAGGAGAAAATAATGCCGCGCCGTTTATCGTCTATATGCTCGGCATTTTATTAAAAGCGTATACTCAATGCGATGAACGCTTCCGATTGATTGCAGAAAAAAAATTGACTTCAGCAGAAAGGGTGTTGTCGGTTATTACTAAATCATTGGAACCGCTTTCCAAAAAGGATATTATGATTTTATGCCCCGGCATATCGCAGCGCACGGTAGAACGGGCGTTAAAAGAATTGCAGGATACGCAAAAAATACGCCAAATCGATAAAGGTCGCGCCACACGGTATGTGAAATCCGTGTAACAGTTTTGACGCAGACAGCGCTCACGGATAATCGAATTATAAAAGACCGAAATTATACCTGTTGCAATTTATGTCAAACTGAATCCCTTGCGAATTTTTATATTTTTATATATAATAATATATCATTATCCTACAGGAGGAACAGTTATGAAAGGTTTTGCAATGCTTAAATTGGGTGAAACGGGATGGATCGAAAAAGAACGCCCCGCGTGCGGCCCGCTCGATGCGATTTGTAAGCCGTTAGCGCTTGCTCCGTGTACGTCCGACGTACATACCGTATGGGAGGGAGCGATCGGTGATCGGCATAATATGATTTTAGGACATGAAGGCTGCGGCGAAGTTGTCGAAGTCGGTTCTTTAGTAAAAGATTTTAAACCGGGAGACAAGGTTTTAGTTCCTGCAATTACCCCCGATTGGAATTCACTGGAAGCACAAGCAGGGTATTCGATGCACTCAGGCGGAATGCTTGCCGGTTGGAAGTTTTCGAACTTTAAAGACGGCGTATTCGGCGAATACTTCCATGTCAACGATGCGGACGGAAATCTTGCACATATTCCGGACGGAGTAAAGATCGAACACGCGCCGATGCTGTCCGACATGGTACCCACCGGTTTCCACGGCGCCGAGCTTGCCGATGTTCAGTACGGAGATTCGGTACTGGTAATCGGCATCGGCCCGGTCGGCTTAATGTCCGTTGCAGGAGCGGAACTGCGCGGCGCTTCAAAGATTTATGCGGTAGGTACCCGTCCTGCCTGTATTGCAGCGGCAAAGTTCTACGGCGCAACCGATATTATCAGCTACAAGAACGGCCCCATCGATAAGCAGGTGCTCGACCTTACTCACGGTAAAGGCGTAGACAAGGTTATTATCGCAGGCGGCACCGTCGATACCTTTGACGAAGCCGTTAAAGCGTTAAAAGCCGGCGGCAAAATCGGAAACGTCAACTATCTCGGTTCAGGCGTTTCCATCAAAATTCCGCGCGTGGAATGGGGTGTCGGAATGGGACACAAGCAGATCAACGGCGGGTTAATGCCCGGCGGACGGCTCCGCATGGAAAAACTGAGCAGCCTCGTCGCAGTCGGCAAGCTGGATCTTTCAAAACTCATCACCCATACCTTCAAGGGCTTTGAGAATGTCGAAAAAGCGCTCTATTTAATGAAAGATAAACCTGCCGACTTAATTAAACCGGTCGTTATCATCTAAAACCGGCACCCGCCCTCGCGCAGGTACTCATTTAAAAAACGCCGCCGCTTGATTCGGTTATGGATTGAGCGGCGGTATATATTTTGTTCTATGAAGATTTTTGTGATTTCGGGCTTTTTAGGAGCCGGTAAAACAACCTTTATTCAAACGCTTTCCCAAAAAACAGGCATAGACTTTGCCGTTATGGAAAACGAATACGGCGAAGCGGGGATCGATGGAGCCGTTTTGAAGCGTGACCGATTAAAGGTGTGGGAGCTGACCGAAGGCTGCATCTGCTGCTCACTGAAATCCGATTTTGCTTCCTCCATATTGACGATCGCAAATACGCTGGCTCCCGAATATTTGATAGTGGAACCCACCGGTGTCGGTTTACTGAGCGCGGTGCTGCAGAATATCGGTAAGATCGAATATGACCGCATACAGCTCCTTGCACCGGTTACCGTTGCGGATGTGCACTGCGTAGAACATTATCTAAAAGAGTTCGGTGATATTTACGCCGATCAGCTGAAAAATACACCGCGCATTCTTCTGTCTAAAATAGAAAATACTTCTGCCGAAGAGTTAGGCCGCATCACCGCGATACTCCGCACGGTGAATCCCGATGCGGAAATCCTCAATACTCCGTATCAAAGTCAGCCTACAGACTGGTGGTACCGGCTGCTGCAAACTCCGCTGAATAAACAGCGCACACCGGTACTCCCCGAAAAAGATCATGCGCCCAATTTGGAAAATATCAGTATTGCCGGTGTTGCCGCCGATACCGTTAACGAACTTCTGGAATTGCTGATTGCTCTATTGCGCGGATACTTCGGTACTGTCTACCGCGCAAAAGGATTTGTGTCTATCGGCGGACAATGGACAAAATTCGATATTGTCGATAAGCAGTATACCGTTGCCGTTTGCGATCCGATGCCCGAAGCAAAAGCCGTGATAATCGGGCAAAAGCTCGATCGTGAACGGCTGCGCAAAGCGTTTACTGCATCTGCACCTCTATCATACCGACAGTACACAGCAGTTCAAGGAGCGGAATACGGATCGAAGCGCGGGATGTCTTTTCCGTCTTTGTCTGCACGGTAACCGTTCCGGCGGGACTGATGCGCGCCGTCTGTACCTTATACGGAACATCAACGGTTAACGTAAATTCGGCATTTCGGAGTTCGGCTGCAATCTTTTTTCCGTAAGCGGCGCCGATCAGCTCTTCGTATTCCGCAGGCGGTATTGCATCACCGGTAAACAGCGGCGCCATCAGCATATCGATAAAATCACGGCTTTCCTGCGGCAGTATCTCCAAAAACGATACGATATTTTCGGGAGAAATACGCAATACCGCTTTTCGTTCTTTTTTATCATAACCGATAACATCCTTGAGCAGTTCATGAGTCTGCGGCACGGTACATACAAAACGTAATCCCATGGCGCCTTGCAGCGCAATATCTTGAACACTGATGCCTTCTTTTGTAAACGCTTCTTTCAGCTCTTGAACATTAAATACGGATTGCCCGCCAGTCTGTTCAGCCTTCTGTTTCAGTAAACGTGTGATATTCTTTTCCAGCAAACTACTCGGTATTAATTCCGCGGTAAGGCCGTAATCCGCACCATCCCGTATAACGATATGGGCAGTAGAAGAACAGGCTGCCGTAATGCAAACCGCAACACAGCATACTAATATGCGATATAGTATTTTCATAATCTTCCTCTTCAATTTTAGGGCAACCGCACTAGAAATATTTTAAGCGGTTGTTTTTCTTGCTGTGCGAAATTTTATTCAAAATTTCGCACATTTTTTCCAGCAGACGTGCAAACACATCATGTAGAGTAGATAAAAATCGCAGAATAAGTGAGGCTGTGAGACCATTTGAACCGCGAAGAGGTTCAACTCTGGTTGAACAGCCTCACTCATTCTGCGGGAGATTCAAAAATGAGCCTGATGCGTTTACACGGATATCAGGATGAATAGAGCAATTCTCGGAAGTTCGCGAAAAAAACGGAACGGTTGACTCGGCAAAGAAAATTTTCTCAGGCTTCATAATACTGCCTGCAAAACGATATGTTTTTTTCCAGTATGATTCTTGAATGCTCGAAATAATAACACCGGTACGCGGCCCTGCCGATGCCGAATGAATAAACTTTCCTGCGCCGATATAAATACCGACATGGGAAATACCGCCCACAGTGTTGAAAAAAAGCAAATCGCCGGGTTGAATTTCTTCATCCGTTATTCTTTTTGAATATTCGGCAAGAGCGTCCGAACGGCGCGGCATCTGCAATTCCAGCACATCGACTCCGGTACGATAGACAAAACCCGAACAATCCATCCCTTTAGCGGAGCATCCGCCGTAACGATAAGGAGTCCCCAAATAACTGAGAGCATTATTGACAAAAGCAATCCGTTGGGAAACGTTCGGCGGCGGTGCGGCAAAAAGAAGCTGTATCGATAACAGCATAAAAAATAAATAAAAAAGAGTTCGTATACCTTTCCAAATCATCTAAAATAGTTATACTAAAAATTAGAAAAAATTGCAATTTAAAAGACACTTCCATTCCAATAGATATGAAGCGGATCTAACCAAGTTGTTGGAAGTGTCCAAAAGTATCGGCAAAAATTATATTGATAAAGGAGCTTATTGATATGAACGAAACGTCAAAACGGCCGTGGGCATTCCTTGATGCATGGCGGGGAAAGAAATTCACCGGAGAATGGCCGACGCTGCCGGAAATGTTTGAAATTACTGCAGAACGTTTTCCTGATAGAAACTGTTTAACGGTCTTTGAGCCGGATCGAATCACCCTTACGTACCGTGAAACGCTCGCAGCAATTAAAAAATTAGCAGGCTGGCTTACCGCTCATGGAGTAAAGAAGGGAACGCATATTGCCGTTTCCGGTAAAAATTCTTCAGAGTGGGCGATTGTCTATTTGGCGGCGCTGTATGCCGGCGGTACTATTATTCCGATCGATTACGGTTTACATACATATGAAATCGCGTCTCTTTTAAAAACGGCAAAACCGCTTTTTTTCTTTGTTGATGAAGAGAAATATGATTATTTTCTGGAAGAGTCAAAAACGCAATCTTTTATCGGCGAAGTCTATTCTTTAAACGGTAATCATGCCGATCGTTATGTATACAATTTACAAGCGGAACCGCTTGCAGCCTATTTTCCGTTACGTGAAACGGATACGGCGGCAATTTTGTTCACCTCCGGTACAATGGGTAATCCAAAGGGCGTTATGCTGTCTCATCGGAACATTGTTTCCGACTGTTACATTGCTCAATCTCACCTGACGATATTCGAAAGCGATATTTTTTATGCGCTATTACCAATCCATCACTCCTATACTATGGTCGCCGTCTTTATCGAAGCGATTTCCGTCGGAGCGGAAATCGTATTCGGAAAATCTTTGGTAGTATCCCGTATGCTGCGTGAGTTAAAAGAAGGCAAAATCACAATGCTTCTCGGCGTACCGCTGCTCTTTAACAAGCTGCTTGCCGGTATTATGAAAGGAGTGCGCAGCAAAGGCGCTTTCGTATACGGCATCATCCGGTTTCTGATGGGGGTTTCGTACCTCATTAAAAAGACAACGGGAAAAAATATCGGAAAAAAACTTTTTAAGAGCGTACTTGAAAAAGCAAACCTCACCACGCTCCGTATCGCAATTTCAGGCGGCGGACCGCTTTCAAAAGAAGTATTCAGAGCTTACAACGAATTCGGTATCGATTTTGTACAAGGCTACGGTCTAACCGAAACGTCGCCGATTATTGCGCTGAACCCGAAAGAACACTTTAAAATCGAAAGTGTCGGGAGTTACTTTCATCCCTACATGGAAATGAAAATTCTTGACCCTGATGAAAACGGACGCGGAGAAATCTGTGCAAAAGGGCCGATGATTATGCAGGGCTATTACAATATGCCGGAAGAAACTGCAGCTGTTTTATCCGAAGACGGATGGTTCCGCACCGGCGATATAGGATGGCTCGACGATGAAAAATATCTGTATCTCTGCGGGCGCGCAAAGAATCTTATCGTCACCTCCGGCGGTAAGAATGTATACCCCGAAGAAATAGAAAATGCTTTCCAGATGTACTATAACGATATCGAACAGATAACCGTAATGGGCTATCACCCTGCAAATGATTTGACCAGCGAAGAAATTGAGGTGCTGATATACCCCACCGATGAACTGTATAAAACACTGAACCTTGACCGAGGCACACCGGCTGGCGACAGCGCCGCATATAAAAGAATGGCAGCGATTGTAGAAATCGTGAACAAAGAACTGCTACCCTATCAGCGAATAACGAAAATCACGCTTTTGAATAAACCGCTTGAGATGACTACCACTAAAAAAGTTAAGCGGTACAATAAAACCGAATAATATGAGCTGAGGTTGAAAAAAGTACAGGGAACGGGGATGGCGAAAAAGTAACCGGCTTTTGAGACATCCCCCTTCCCAAAACCGGTTAAACTTTAAATTTAGAAACCTCTTCTGCCAAATTTTCAATACTCCGTTGATTCTTCTGCGTAATCTCGCTCACTTCCTGCACGGCGTTGTTAATTTGGACTGCGCCTGAAGCCATCTCGTTCATACTCTCGGTGATAACACGGGTGAGGCTATCAAGCTTCTGCATTTCCTCTGCAACACCCTCACCGCCTTTCAGCATTTCTTCCGAGCCGGCTTGAACCTCTACCGTTACCGTATTGATGCTCTTAATAGCAGTCAGCACTTCCTTGCTGCCGTTTTCCTGCTCGCGCATCGCTTCAGTAAGCCGGTTACTCATATCCTTAACCTGTTCGGCAAGGGTGAAAATCGCATTGAACTTTTCTTCCACCGTTTTGGAAGAAGCGGAGAGTGTTTCGATTTCGCCGCTCAGCGTTTTTAGCGTTGCCGTAATGGTTTTACCTTGCGTAGAAGATTCTTCTGCCAGTTTACGGATTTCATCGGCAACGACGGCAAAGCCCTTTCCCGCTTCTCCTGCGTGAGCAGCTTCTATTGCCGCATTCATCGCAAGTAAGTTTGTCTGCGAAGCGATGTGCTGAATAACGCTTGAGGCTTCCATCAACGAGCCGGACTCTTCGGCAATCTTCTGTGTTACGGTATTGGACGTTACGAGGGTTGCTTTGCCGTCTCCTGTTGCTGTTGTAAGGCTTCTAATCACATCATCGGTTTTACCGAGCGTTTGTCCGATGGAAGCGATATTTGCAACCATTTCTTCTACGGAAGAAGAAGATTGCGCGACGCTGGCGGCTTGGGTCTCGATACTGTTATTCAGCTGTTTTATCGTGCGGACAATTTCTTCGATGGTTGCCGCCGTTTCGGTAAC
>NZ_CALHGC010000101.1 GCF_938029485.1 uncultured Treponema sp.
GTATCGTTTTTAAAAAACCGAAATATCGCCGTTAACTGATAATGCTGATATGCACCAATTTGACGGCGATACTGCTTAGATTAAATCTCATTGTCAAAAACAGATGATTCGAATAAAGCGTTTAACTCCCGCTCGGAGTATCGTTTGGAATTAATAAAATTTTCTTTTACTAACTCACGTGTTTCTTTATCTAAGACAAGCCTTTTTTCGTCCCGTAAATAAACTACCAAATCTTCAAACACCGACAGCGGAAGCCATGGAAAAGAAATATCAAAAATATTATACCATGCATAATATTGCTTCATATTATCATCGCTTAACAAAACACCTTGATCCTTTAACCGATCGCGGGTTACCGGATGAATAGTAAAAACCTTTTCATTCAATAGGGTGCAATAATCCTCCGCAGAGAAAAAAGCGCCGGTTCTTCTAATCAGTTCGGTTTTTTCAACGGACGGAACATCCGCCAATATAGAAGCTGTTACAAAGTTAAGCCCCTCATGACTTACTTTATTTAGTTCGACTCCTTCGCTTTCTGCCAATGCAAGGCTTTCTTTCAGCAACCCCTTTTCCAAAAGCGGCTTTAAAATTTCGATAACTTCCATAGCTTCCAGTATAAACGAAACGGCAATAAAAAACCAGTCTACGCATCTTCTTTATGTGCAAATTTTTTTAAATTTTGCACTATATTTAAAGAAGTTCAACTCTGCATGAACAATCTCCCGATTTTGCCGGGAGATTTTAAAGAAGCCTAATGCAGTTGCTCTTGCGTCTATATCAGTTTTGCGATTTTACTGTAGAGATTGTTGATTGCAGCTGTTTGGGCTTCATCTAATCCTGCGCCCGCGCTGTCGATGAGCTGCTGCAGAGATGCAAGGTTTTCATGCAATGCAGTATGGAAACCGCGTGAGCTTTTCAGCCAAAACGTACCGTTGCCGTCGTTAAACAGGGTAATAAAGCCGAGCTGCTTGCTTTTCTGCTTCGCTGCCACCGTACGGAAGATAAGCGGCAGCTGTTCCAGTAGCACTGCGGTATCCTCAGGCAGCGTAAAGTTCTTGGTACGCGGGAACGGTATCTCCGAATCGAGGGGTTGCAGCGGGAAGGCTTCGGCAACGCTTAACACCAAGCCGAACTTTTCTCCGGCAAGGAGTTCATAGCTGCCGAAGGTAATTTTTGCCCGCAGATTTTTCAGTTGCTCAAGTCTCCCGTCATAAAGTATCCGATCGTTTTCCGCCCGCAGCTGCTCCACCGTGCGGCTAAACTGATCCCACGGCAGCAACAGTTGTTTTTTACCCTTCATCTTTTGTACGATGTACGGTGTTCCGCAAATGGAGACCGTCTGCGGCTGTTTTTCACCGGACGCATCTGTGCTGCCGATACGGCTCCCCTGCCCTTCAGCGCTGCCCTGTACGGAACCGTGCACGGCAACCTCGCGTGCACTGCCGGATATACCGGTTCTCTGTGCGTGCCGGCTCTCACCTTTTCCGGTTGGGCAGGAAGCCCTTCCTTCACCGTTAGCGGCTTTTTTGAGTTTTTGTGCCGTTTTTTTGCCGAGGAGATCAGGGGCGACAAGCGCAACGATGTCTTTGGAAAGGGGCGATACCGACATAGCATACATCCGCGATGTGCGCACAATTTCCCCTGCAACGATAAAGGGTTGATGCTCTTTGTACATACATGAGCCCGGGTGAATGGAAATCTTTTCGGTAGTGAGGCTGCGGTACACATCCCGCCCCTGCGCAGCACACACAAATTGGATCATACCGCGGGCAACCGCTGTCAAATAATCCGACGGTTTTCCACCGGAGAGAATCGGCACGCCCATATCGGAGACAATCAACTCCAACTGCTCCTTGATATTGGCAATTTCCGCCATAATCCGCTCGTCGAGGTAAAAACGGTCGCAAAACTTCTTTTGGTTTTCCGCTTGCATGTACTGCCGGTAGACCTTGAGGAAGGACACAAAGTCGCCGAGCGGATCGCGGAATGCTGCGTGGGCTTTTCTCGCTTCAAGCTCCTGTCCGTCGGGGAAGAGGAAGGGGCTGCGTGCCGATAAAAAGCCCGCGGCAATCAATACATCCTCAATCGATTCGGGATAATAGAGTACCGCCTCCACAATCATACGGGACTGGCGCGGACTGAGCGGAAAGAGGCACATCATCTGCCCGATTTTACTCAGGCTGTTATCGCTCTCCAACGCGCCGAGCATATTGAGCGTATCCACCGCACCGATAATGCCTTTCTTGCCGGGCGGGGAAATAAAATCAAAGTTCGCAAAGTCGTAGATGCCGAGTTCCGCCATCCGCATTACTACCTCCGAAAGATCGGTGCGGTAGATTTCTTCCGTGGTGTACATAACGCGGGTTTCAAAATCCTTGCGGGTGTAGAGGCGGTAGCATACCCCCTCCTGCGTCCGTCCGGCGCGTCCCCGCCGTTGATTACACGAAGCCTTTGACACCGGCGCTTCGTCCAAGCTCGATGTGTAGGTGAAGGGATTATAGAAATTCAGCTTTGACAAGCCGGAGTCGATGACGGCGGCAATATCGTTGATGGTGATAGAGGTTTCGGCAATATTGGTTGCGATAACAATCTTCTTTTTCCCGAACGGCGGGGACTTAAACACCCGCTCCTGCTCTTCCTTGCTCAAGCGCCCGTACAGCGGCAGCGGATAGAGCTTGCGGAACCATGACTCATGCGAGAGCCGCTCGATACAGTTCTTAATCGCTCGTTCACCGGGGAGGAACACAAGGATTGCTCCGGGGCGACCCTCGCTTAAAATCCGCCCGACAATCACCGCAATTTTATCGAGCAGCGCAGTTTCCGCCGCAAGCGTTTCCGTAGAGGCTGTCAGCGCAGGCGGATCAAAGATGAGGGTAACCGGATAGGTCATCGCATCAATCTTGATAACCGGGCACTCGTTAAAATACATGGAAAACATATCGGTATTGATCGTAGCCGATGAGATAATCACCTTAAAATCATGCCGCTCCTGCAAAATCCGCTTGAGCAGCCCGAGGATAAAATCGATATTTAAACTCCGCTCATGCGCTTCATCTACCATAATAACGGAATACTTACTGAGCCACGGGTCAAGTTTGAGTTCCTGCAGCAGGATACCGTCAGTCATAATCTTGATCTTAGTCTCCGGCGAGGTGTGATCTTCAAACCGCATCTTGTAGCCCACCGTATCGCCGAGCGGGACATTCAGCTGATGTGCAATAAATTCGCTGACGGAAAGCGCTGCAATCCGCCGCGGCTGGGTAACGCCGATCATGCCGGTTTGCGTATAGCCCGCTTCATGTAAAATAACCGGCAGCTGGGTAGTTTTTCCCGATCCGGTAGGACTTTCAACGACAATAACCTGATGCCGCTCCAAACTCTCTAAAATCCGTGCCTTTTGTTCATAAACAGGCAGCTGTGTATACTTCATCATTACCGTAATGCCGCCCCTCGATATGCGTGAACTTTTGAGTCGATACCGTGTGTGATCAATTCGGGGAACGAGTCTCCGTCGATGTCGAGTAAGTACGGCGTTCCCGTACCGGCGAGAGGGAAGCCGTCAAGCGGAGCAAAACCGGAGGTATAACCGTAAAGGGCGTTTCCTCCGCCGGAAACAAATATTTCGTCTTTACCGTCGCCGGTTACATCGAGTAAGGTGATGCGATAATCATCCGCAGCGCCTGTTTTTAACGGCAACGAGTCGGTTATCGCCCCTGCAGTGTTGAATTTAAACAGGTGTCCGTCCTGCGAAACTACAAAGAATGCCCGCAATGATGTCGAATATACTAAATCCGCCTTGCAGACGGTGTTAAGGTCGCAGGACGCTATTTCCGCATAATCCTGCGATAAACTGCGGATAAAAAACCTGCCGTCTTCGCTTAAAAAGGCGGCGGCCGGATTGTTTTTTGTTTCTTCAAAGAATACCGGCGCTGCGGCAAAAATACCTTCCAACTCAATGGGGGAGCCTTCAACTATATTTCCTTCTTTATCAAATAGATACAGACTGCTTTCAAAGGAACGGGGAAGAGCCGCAATACGATCTTTCCATACAACAGGAGCGGTCCGCAATTTCGCATTCATCACATCGGAAGTAATCCAATTACCGGCGGGATCGGCAAAGAGCAAACCCGGGCCGGAAGAAAGCGGCACCACTATGCTATCGTTAAAAGGCACCGGCTGAGGAAGCAGTTTTTCTGCCGTCAATACGGGAAAACCGGAAGCGGGGTCTAAATTTTCATTTGTCCGATAGATGGAACCGCGGGCTGAAACCGCCCACAGCGCTTGCAGCTTCGACTGTTTTATTTCGGCGGCAATACCGGCCTTCCCGTCAAGTGAAAGCGTTGACTCGTTTCCGGTTAGAAGATTCATGCTTTGTACGTTTGAACCATTCGTCCAAAAGATATAGGGAATATTGCCTAAAGTCTTTGCACAGATAATATCGGTTTCGGGCCGCTGAGAAAGAGTCCGCGGAAACGAGGGGATTTCTTCCAATTTGCGCGCATCGGTTTTCTGCGTATAGAAATCCAAATAAACTTTACGATCAGCTGCAAAACGCAGCGACAATACGCCTTTGCCGTAATTTTTAAAGGCGGTTTTCATCAGTGCATTTTGTTCCAAGAAGAATGGAATGCTTCGATCCAGCGAATAGTACACCAAGAAAGATGTTTCGGCGGAAACAGCCTTTGCAATTTTCTTCCATTCATCGGTTTTTACCAAGAGCTTACCCGCATCGGTTTCCTTTTTGCATATACCGAGCGCTTCCGCACTTTTAGAAAGATACAAATAACCGTCCTGTATCATATAAAAGGGTTCCGGCAAGTCAATCTGAAAAGCACGCAAGAGTCCCGACAACCACGACGGAAATATAATACGCGGGATACGGTTATCGTCAACTATTGCCGAAAGGTTACGGTCAATAAATATCGTGTTAAACAGATCCTCAAGCAGATAACGGCATTTTGCCGCATCCTTTAATGAAATAAAGAAAACGGGACTTTGAGAATCCCGATGCCCGAATACGCCGATTTCGCTGCCCATCCAATCAAAAACAAGTTGATTTAAATCTTTGTTAAAAAAGAATTTGCAGTTTTTATCCGCAGAATTGAATGTCTTTGTCAGTTCAGGAGTAAAAAACACCTTTGTATTTTCATAGAGAAATTGAGG
>NZ_CALHGC010000102.1 GCF_938029485.1 uncultured Treponema sp.
CAGGAGCCATTATTTGTTTACTGTTTTTTGCAGTACTGTTTCCCTGTAGTGCGCAGGAGGCAGCAGGCGTAGACGGAAAGGCGGGAACAGCTCAAGCAGCGAATACGTCATCCGATAGTGAAGTCACATCTCAAGTAAATGATGATTTAGGAGATGACGAATTTTCCGACGATTCGGAAGATGACAGTGCAAAACCGGTCTTTACACTAAGCGGTAAGATTGAAACGCTGCACGGCGTCCGCTGGAACGACGCTAAAAAGAAACTTGAGTACGGGGCGTCGCGTTCTATCGCGCAGCTAAAAGGCGAGGTGTCTGCCGGTTCTTCTTATGCGGCTATTTCCGCCGCCGCCGAATACAATTACCGCAACCCTGCGCGCACCGGCTTCCGGCTGAACGAAGCGTATTACCGTTATTCGGGTGAAATATGGGATATCAGTGTCGGGCGGCAGGTTATTGCGTGGGGACAGGCGGATGGGTTTAAACTCACTGATGTGTTAAGCGGGCGGGACAGCTCGGAGTTTATCTCCTTTAGCGGCGATGATGCGCGGCTTCCGTCGGACAGCATCCGCCTACGTTTTTTTCACGATCTGTTTACGTTTGAAGCGGTTGCCGTACCGTTTTTTACACCGAATAAGCTGCCGCGCTTCGGCTTTGAAGACGGTGCAAAGAACGGGCTATACTATATCGACACACCGGATAGTTACAAGACGCCGTTCGGTTCCGTTCCAATTCGGTATACAAAAACCCAAAGCGCTAAGCCTCAGATGTTTACCGACACGGAAGCGGCAGCCCGTTTCTCCTTCTTTTTGCCCGGCATCGACTTTTCCGTTTCCGGCTTCTACGGCTGGGATAAAAATCCGCGCTATGTAAAAAGCGGGTATGCAAAAAAGGGTTTGTTTAATCCAGCCGGTACACATCATCCACTTTTTAATCCATACGTACCGAAAGAACTGCACACCAATTTAAATGAAGAGTATTACCGTATCGGAATGGCTGGTATCGATGCGGCGATTCCTGCAGGCGATGTAACAATCCGGTTGGAAACCGCGTGGGTAGGCGGACGGTTCTTTGAACCGAAAGATATGCTGTCGTCTTTGCCGATTGCACAACTTATGGACAAAACTTCCGGTGCTGATGTTCCGATAGCCTTTAATGCTCCGGTTAAGAAACACCAGCTGCTGATGCTTGCCGGCATTGACTGGATCAAGAGTTCGTGGACGCTGAGCGCTCAGTATTTTGAAGACCTTATTCTCAATCATAAAAACGATATAGAGCGTCCGATGCACAAGGGCTTTGTCAGCCTCAGTGTGAGTAAAACATTCTTGCGCGACACGCTGAAACTTTCGGCTAGCGGTGTTATCGATATCAACTACGGCAGCACATCAAGCACTTATTCGGTCGGCTATGCCCTCACCGATAATATCAATGTTGCACTCGGCGGAGATGTGTACACCAAAGGCTATGACGGCAAGGGCGACTTTGCCACCTTACACAAGATAAGCGCTGTGTGGTTGAAGGGTACGTTTACGTGGTAAGGTTAGTCTCAGGCTTGGCTGATGCGTTTAGTCCTTCTCATTTTACGTGTTTCGATAAGATTTTCTCTTGTGTAACTTTCTTGCTGCCGGCCGGTTATTCGCGCATACTGTTTTAAGGAGTGCTTACTATGAAATATGTACTACGTGTACTACTGCTTTTTACCTGCGTATCGGCAATGCTTGCCTCCTGCGTAACGACGGCGCAGGAAAAATCGGATTCAAAAGGTGGTTCACGGTCTAAAGTTATTGCCGTGTTCCATACTGACCGGGAGGTCGAAAACCGGTATAGCGTATTTTCACCCGGCACTTATTCCATAGAGCTCAAAAGCGACAGGCAGGGTAAAAAATACACTGAGGTTTTATACACGCCCGACAGCAATCCCGATATCGTGATGGACATCAATTTTACGGTGACAACGGAAGCTGTTGACGGATACGAAGCCGACCCGCAGATGGAGCCGGTCGAACATACCGCCGACTATGCAAAAATCCGTGTCCGCTATGAAGACCGCCGGTACAGCGTTGTGTTACCCTATTGCTCCGAGATACCGCCTGAGCCGTACGCCGGCACGAAAGCGTTAAGCAGCCGATATCTTACGGAAGAAATAGCGCTTATCACGAACGTGCAGCAGTTTCTTGAAAAACATGCGCATACCATATGGGCGGGATGGGACAAATGGCGTGAGGATTCCATTTTTGTAAGGCTGCCTGACGGTTCCGAGCTTGCGGTGTCGAATACGGAAAAATTGCCGCACCGATTCCGTCCGATACAGGGCATTTCTCTTTTCGGAAAGCGTTTTTTTGCCGACGAAAGCGGCTATAAAAAGACGGAATACGGCACATGGGTTTTGCAGTGGCACGGCCAAGCGTCCGGTATGTTTTCAAAGAGAATCATTACTATGAATATAGCGAAAGTACGCCGAATTGATAACGACAGCGATTTTACGCTGAGCAGCTCCGGCAATCCCGAAGCAGGCGTGGATATTTCCGGTACAAATCAGGCGCAGCGGTTTCTTACGTACATTCACGAAGCCTTTCACTGTGAGCAAGGCCGCTTAAGCGCACAAGAATATGAGAAGATATTCAGTGGAAAAGGGCCGATGCCCGTTCGGCGGGAGATAGAGCTTTCCGTACTTTCCGTTGATGCGGCCGCGTATACTGCGCTTGAAGGACAATTCCTTGCCGCTTCGTACAACGAAAAAGATGACGGGAAGGCTTTAGCTCTCTTTAAAAAGGCGTGCGCCGCCCGCTCATTAAAGCACGCAGCCTTCCCCGCGCCTGAACGGGAATACGATAAGTACAAGTCAAGACAGGAAGGAACCGCCGTCTATGCGGAATGTATTGCCGCATTACAAAAAAACGATGCTGAATCGCAGGCTGCTTTAAAAGACAAATTACAGGCAATAACGAACATATCGAAACCGCGTACCACACAAAGCTATCGCGACACCTATTACACATACGGCTGTTATTGGAGCCTTTTACTTGACCGTTTTGCCCCCGACTGGAAAACAGGCTTTTTTGAACAATTGAAGTATATCGACGACATATTGCAAACGCTGCTGCCTGCCGGTTCCGCAGAAGAAAAAGAGCAGATAGCGGCGCTTAAACAAACAGCGGAATATAAGACGGCGTTCGACCAATCCCGCAGCATATTCAAAAAACGCGATGCGGTTATCAATGCGTTCGGGAAAGGCGGCGGCATACACTACATTGTCGATTTCAGCAAGATGAAACTGCATACGATCAATATCAATCTCCATGGGAGTACCTCTGTGATTTACGGCAGAACCCAGTATTACCCTGAAGGCGTAGAAGAATTCAGATTCAACAGTTTTGTATTGCATACCGAGTCATTAGCGGTGAAATATGATTACAGCGACAGAGCCGCCCGTTTTATTGAGTGGTACGACTCCCGTCCGGCCGCTCCTTACACGATCGGCGGTACAAAAAACGGTTCGCGGTACGAAAATCTTTCCGTACAAGCGGACGGCATCAACTTTACCGCCACCTTAGCGGAAGTTACGCAAACCAAAGACACCGTAACGATTACCGTACTGGAATAGACTGGGGATATCCGGATATAACGTAAGCAGACAAGAGACGAGGTCAGTACAAGGAGTTTAGCGCCTATTCGGTCGGCTATGCGCTTACGGATAATATACATTTCTCGCTTGGTGGAGATGTGTATACCAAAGGCTATGACGGCAAGGGCGATTTTGCGGCCTTACACAAGATAAGCGCTGTGTGGCTGAAGGGGACGTTTACGTGGTAGTAGAATTCGACGGTTACCAAGGCTGCATAATGGGACTGCCTTGGTAACCATTTGCTCCACTATTCTTTGATACGAGTGGCAAGCGCTTGGGCGGTAAATCCGAGATGTTCCGCAACTTTTTTTGCGGGTCCCGATTCGCCGAAACCTTCTATCGAGAAAATATCTTTCTCCGGCGACTGTACCCAGCCTTCCCAGCCTTGTTTAACTCCCGCTTCTACAACCATCACCCGACTGTCGCTGCAACCGACCAGCTGTGCTTTAAACGGATTCGTTTGTGCATCCAGCAGCTCTTTCGACGGAACGGAAACAACCCGTACTTTTTTCGGAGCAGCAAGCTCTGCGGCTTCGCAGGCAAGGCTGACTTCGGAACCGGTCGCAAGCACGGTTATCTCAGGATCGCCGTCGGTGCCTTTTACGATATAGCTGCCGGCGGTTTTCATCAGAGCTTTCCACTGAGGTTCGGCTTTTTCCAGTATAGGCAGATTCTGGCGGCTTAGTATTAAACAGACCGGCCGGTCTTTCTGCTCAAGCGCAATTCTCCATGCGACGGCGGTTTCTTCCGCGTCGGCAGGGCGGAGTACCAGTAGATTAGGAATGGCGCGGAGACTTGCGAGTGTTTCCACCGGCTGATGGGTCGGGCCGTCTTCGCCGACAAAGATGGAATCGTGGGTCAATACAAAAATAGAAGGGATGCGCATCAGAGCCGCGAGCCGGAGCGCCGGACGCAGATAGTCGGAGAACACGGCAAAGGTTGCGCAGAAGGCGCGGAAGCCGCCGTGTAGCTGAATACCGTTGGTAATCGTTGCCATCGCGAATTCTCTGATACCGAAGTGGATGTACCGTCCCTGCGGCGTTGCTGCAGTAAACGATTGGGCATCCTGCAAGGCAACCGCATTCGGCCCCTGCAAGTCCGCCGAACCGCCGACGAGATTCGGGAACGCCTTTGCAAAAGTGTTCAGTGCGGTTTTGGAAGCCGCCCGCGTCGCAATCATTTCATCTTTTTTAAAGGTAGGATCGGCAACACCGTCGAGTACGGTTTGGTCGATACCGCCTTGCACAAAGCTTTGATCCCATTCTTTGCGCCGTTCGGGGTAGGCGGCGCTCCACGCGGCAAAGCGGCTATTCCAGTCAGCTTCCGCTTGAGCGAATTCCTTTTGCCGCTCTTCAAAATAACGATAGGCTTCGGGGGCGACAAAGAACTGTTTTGCAGGATCAAGCCCCAAATGTCGCTTTGCCTCTGCCAGCTTCTCTTGACCGAGCGGCGCTCCGTGTGCGGCGGCGGTTCCCTCAACGGCGGGCGCTCCCTTTCCGATCACCGAATCGAGTATGATAAGCGAGGGGCGGGGATCTTTTTTTGCCTCCGCAGTGAGCTTTTCTATATCGCTGTAGGAATACATCGACCCGTGCAGCACCTGCCAACCGTAAGCCTCGTACCGCTTTGTAACATCTTCGGTAAAGGCGATATCGGTTGAACCGTCTATCGTAATATTGTTTTTATCATAGTATACAATGAGCTTACCGAGTTTCAGCGTACCGGCGAGGCTCGATGCTTCGGAAGAAACGCCTTCCATTAAACAGCCTTCTCCCACCAGCGCATAGGTGTAGTGATCGACAATGCGGTACTTTTCGGTGTTGAACCGTGCTGCAAGCATCGCTTCGGCAATCGCCATACCGACTGCGGTAGAAATACCCTGACCGAGCGGCCCGGTGGTGGCTTCGACGCCAGGGGTGAGTCCGTATTCGGGATGCCCGGCGCAGCGGGAACCGATCTGGCGGAACGAGCGGATATCGTCAAGCGAAAGATCGTAACCGGCAAGATGCAGCGCGGCATACAGGAGCATAGACCCATGCCCCGCCGACAGTACAAACCGGTCGCGGTCTACCCATTGGGGATTTTTCGGATTATGCCGTAAAATTTTTGCATATAAAACCGCCGCGAGTTCGGCAGCTCCGAGCGGGAGTCCGGGATGGCCGGAATTGGCTTTTTCGATTGCATCGATTGAAAGGCTCCGTATCGAAAGCGCTACGGCGTCAAGTTCTTTATTCATAGTTCCTCCAATATGTTACGGCTGCGGAATAAGTTCGAGCAGCTCGGCGATAATTTCATCTGCACTGATATTTTCCGCGCTCGCTTCATACGAAAGTTTTAAGCGATGGCGCAGAATGGGGTAGGCGAGGGCCTTTACATCTTCGGGTAGGACATAGTCGCGTCCGTTTAAAAATGCCCGTATTTTTGAACACCGATAAAGGGCGATACTCGCGCGGGGAGATGCTCCGACGGTGATATAGCTGAGGTAACTGCCGCGGGGCAGCTCTTCACGTTTTTCGATAATGGGACGGGTTGCCGTAACCAGTGAAATAATGTATTCGTGTAAACCTTCGGTGCAGCGGATGGCTTCAGCGCCTTTGCGGATGGTATGGAGCATATCGACGGAAAGAATTGCTTCGGTTTCGGGCGCTTGCATTTTTTTTACCGAAGCGGTGATATTCTCGCTTTTCAGCATGATGACGAGTTCATCGGCCGGTTTAGGGTAGGGGACGAAGAGTTTAAACAGGAAGCGGTCGAGTTCGGCTTCGGGAAGGGGATAGGTACCCTCCTGTTCAATCGGATTCTGGGTTGCAAGCACGAAGAACGGTTCGGGGAGGTGATAGCTCGTTTCGCCGATGGTAACCTGACCTTCCGCCATCGCTTCGAGCAATGCGGATTGCACCTTTGCCGGAGCACGGTTTATTTCGTCAGCCAGCACTACGTGCGCAAAAAGCGGCCCCTTTCGTACCGCAAAGCGATGCGCGGTAGAATCAAAGATGAGCGTTCCGGTAAGATCGGCAGGCAGCAAGTCGGGCGTGAACTGGATGCGTTTGAAACTTAATTGAGAAAGTTCCGCAAAAGTCCGTACCGTTAAGGTTTTGGCAAGGCCGGGCGCACCCTCCAGCAACACATGCCCGCCTGCAATATAGGCAACAAGAATGTCGTCAATTAGCCGTTCTTGCCCGATGACGGATACAGCCATTTGTTTTTTAAACGCAGCAACCCGCTGCTGCGCTTCGGTTTGTAAACTCTCCATAATAAAAGAAGTTTACGCATATTTTTCATTCTATGCAAGGCTGAATATAAGGATGTACTTCGCTGAACAAGCGACGCAGTAGATGCGCCGTATATTTTCAAAAACCTCAATTTATGATATTATGCGCGG
>NZ_CALHGC010000103.1 GCF_938029485.1 uncultured Treponema sp.
TATTCCAAGGTGAATAAAAGCAACGAACATATTTTCATACGTGTTATCACCAAGTGAAATATCGGTTACATTTGCTTTATGCAAAAATTGCAAAAACTCATTAGGAAAAAATCTTTTAAAAGAGATATTGGTTTTTTCAATACCGGCGATTATTCGTTCTTGAGTTTTAAACGCTGCAGAAAAATGCCGAATGACAATAAATGCCATCGGAACTAATAATAGCAATATTGCAAAATGAGAAATAAACGGAACATTATTGATAATACCGTTTGAAATTAAGGCGTCGAATATTGCCGCACTGACAAAGAGTACGAAAGAAAATAAAAATGTCGGAGCAAACGGTTCTTTTTTTATAAGAGCATATATAACGATAATACACGCAATAACGGCAAGAGCCAATATATAAAGCTGCGCTATTACTAAAAGATCGACAAAAATATGCATAGGGGCGATTACTGTCATCAGACAGTAAACGGCGGCCGGTATGATCAAAATAAAGAAGATACGTGAAGTTTTTCTCGTAAATAAATTAACAATAAAAAAGAATGTAAATATAGCGCACAACGGGAATGTCAGATACCCAAGTCTAAACATAAGGATCGACGATATGTTGGGGAAAAAATCTTTTAATAAAAAGTCGTTATAACAAATGGTGCGTATTGCAAAGCTGTAACACAGTAATCCGAAAATTCCTGCAGTTGTTTCTTTACGGTAAAATAAAAATAAAGATACAAAAAAAGTTGCCATACTGAGCAAAATGGAAAAGATACAAGAGGCAATAAGCTTATCTATTGTTTTTTTAGCTTGAAGTGTTGTGTAAAGCCCTAATAAAAACGGCGTTTCCAATCCCGGATTTCTGTCATGAAAATTCGATAAATGGATAACAATAGTTGCTTCCGTTTCATCTCTAAGCGGCAAAATAACGGTATCGGCATTCCAATCGAAAATTTCTTCTTCAAAATTTCTTCCGGGCGTTCCCGACGTATAGAATTGTTTTCCGTTTATAAAGACCGTAAAAGCTGATGAGGTGCGTGTAAAATGAATTGCGTAGACTTTTTCCGGTTCAAAACCGCGGATTTTCATCGCATATGAAGCATATCCTTGTACCGGCTGAGGAGGTGTATACATTGTCCAACCTGCTTCTATCGACTCAAAACGTTTATATGATTCAGGAGGCATAACCGCAGAAACGAACTCTTTTTCCGCATATCCCCAAGCACCCTTTAAAGCATATATCGTATCTTTATCGATATTGGAAATATCATACGTTCCGTTTGAAGCATACAGCCGCTCAACCTTTGTACAAGATATCGTATAAAAACTCAATGCAAGCAGCACGAGAATAAACGCCATACTTTTAATTTTCACAATTACAGTCCCTTAATTGTCGTATTGGTATAGCAACTTTATTTAAAGCCCTTTAAAATATATACTATATAACCGCAGTTGTCTATAGAACCTGAGTTATGCGGAGCAAATACATCAAGCCGTGTTTAATTCACAATTATGAATGAATACACGGACTAAACAAGCTGGACATTATATGATATACTTAATCTGTTGTGAAATATATCAAATATTTTTGTATCGGTTTATCTCTGTTTCTTATTTTATCGTTCCCCTGCCCTGCTCAGTCACTGACGGGTATTTGGGAAAACTCCGAACGATTTATTGAATTTACCGGAAAAGATAACAACAGCACTGTAGCAGATACGCTGAGGATAGTCTTAAAGACCTATTACCGCTATGTGTACGATGATATGGGAACATATCCCGTTGCGGCGGAGCAAGAGAATGCCGGAAATATGTATTCGCTGCGGATTCGGTATCCCGGATATAAAGCTCCGGTGCCTGCCGATGTATGGATACATAGCAACGGACTATTTACCTCGTTTTATAAAAAAGTTCCGCATACCCTTGCCGCCGGTACGCAGCAAAACGCTGCTCAATCGGAAATTGATAAGATACGGACAAATTCGCCGGCATCATCTCCGGCAACCGTTTTGGACGGATTTTGGGTTGAACAGGGTTTCCGTGACGGTATTCTAATATATCAGCAGGAAGCGCCCGCTTTTTTTGACGCCTTCTTTTTTCACGGAACGCAGTATATCAGATTTCGGTATTGGACGGGAGACTTTGAATATAAAGAAAAACAGGCGCAATTTGTATGCGACGACAGTTCACAAGTAAGTGTACCGAAGTTCATACGGCAATATGGTATGGTATACAGCTGCATTACCGATAACGGGTCAAAGCTGAAAAACTACGAAAAAGGAACCGTATCGATAGCCGACGCGAACGGTGTGCAACAGCTGACGCTTACACCGCAAGGCGGCGGGCCGGGGACTCATGCCGTTGGCGATGTCTATCCTCACCAAAAACACCCGCAAGTTCAAGCGCTTCCTTTATATTACGATGAATCGGACGGAGCTTTTGCATTCGGCGAACCGTTTTTAACCCGATCGCCCATTTCAGACTTGCAGGAAGAGATAACACGGCATAACAGCCTTAAACGGCCGCCGCCCGAACCGCTCCTTAAAGCGGATGAGCTCGATTTCTACTGGGATCGGATTAAAGAAATTCGCAAGCAAGATTGAAGTAAGTAGGGGGAGACTTTTCTTTTTCACGGATGCCGCTGGTATTAAGCGACATCTTAATGTCGTAAGATGTACCGGCTTTGTCTCTTACCAGTAGTTTTTACTTTCAGTTTGTCGATGAGGATATATGTTTATTTCAGTGCGAAGTACGAATAACACTTCTCCATTTTACAACTGTGCTATTTCCTCCGCAGAAAGACCGGTCATTTTTTCGATAAATGTACTTTCACAATTTGCCTGCTTCATCAGCCGTGCCGTTTCAAGCGCTTTTTGACGGGAACCTTCAGCAAGACCAAGCGATTTGCCTTGTCGCATACCCTGTGTT
>NZ_CALHGC010000104.1 GCF_938029485.1 uncultured Treponema sp.
GTACCGAATACTGCGCCGTTTGTGCTTGGGGTATATAACCTTCGCGGTGATATTATCCCGATTATTGACTTGCGTATTTTTTTCAATATTCCGATTAAACAGCGTGCAAAGGATACTATTGAAAGTATGGTTATCATTAATGTTGATGATCAAATTTTCGGTATCGTCGTCGACCGCATTGATAAAGTGGTCGGCGTTTCAAAAAACGCTATTCAGCCGCCTCACCCTATTTTCGGCGATATAAACATTAAGTATATTTATGGTGTCGTAGAAAATTCCGGGCAGTTGTATATTCTGTTGGATGTGGATCGTATTTTCGCTGCTCGTACCGTGGCGGATACTAAAACGGCAGTTATTGAAGAAGATGCTTTGCCGGCCGATGCTGCCGTAAAAGCCGGTGTGCCGGAAGTCGCTCAATCAAACGATGCGCTTGACATCCGCTTTATCGGAGATACGCTCTTGGTCAGTTCTATGCCTCTCCCATCAATGACGCATGGCTGGAAAAACGGTACTATGAATGGCGGGATATGCGTGTTGCTTCCGATATCCAAATTCAATCGGAAGATCATGCGCGGGAGTTTTTGAGTAATTTTCTTTCGCCCGATACGGGACGCTTCTGGTCTGATGCATACATGAATACCGTATTAGCTGCTTTACCCGATAGTGACGCTAAAATTATTACCGTTTGGAATGTCGGGTGTGATGCAGGATATGAGACATATAGCCTTGCTGTGCTTTTAAAACAAAAATATCCGCGTGCCGCTATTAGAATTTATGCCAACGATGCCGACTTACTGGCTATTTCTAATGCGCCGATGTTGACCGTTCCGGAGAGTCAAGTCATTAACCGGTTTAAGCCGTACTTGGTCAAAGGTGTGAATGATTTATATAGCTTCAATCAAGAAATAAAAGATATGATCTTGTTTGAGTATCATGATTGTTTGCACCAAAACACAGTGCCGGATGCCGATATTATCCTTGCCCGTGACGTATTATCATTTATTAAAACGGAAAAGCAAAGTATACTATTGGAAGAGTTTAGAGATAAGCTCAAGACCACCGGTATTGTTATCTTGGGCGCAAATGAAATGATGCCTAAGCAAAGCGGGTGGATGCGGCAAGTAATGGGGGATATAACTACTTTCTCACGGGAGTAGCTTGTAGCGGATAACCGAAACTCGATAAGATTTTCGGTTATTGATAAACAGAGGGCTGACAGCCGTTTGATAAGCGGTTGTCATGCGCAGTTTGTATAAAACTGAAAACGGACCTCGTACCGTAACGGATGTTATTGTTCGTTTAATTTTTTTCGGAAGGAGATTTTGATGCGTGTAGAGTATATCAATCCGTTTAGCGAAGCTGCCTATAATATCTTAGTGCAAGTGCTCGGCGGTGAAGTTAAACGCGGTGACTTGTATTTGAAATCTACTTGTATGCCTGTGATGGGTGTTGCGGCAATTGTAGGTTTGGCCGGTGATGTTGAAGGACGGGTTATTTTTGATATGACGCCTGAAACAGCATTAAAGATCGCATCGACGATGAATCAAGAAGAGTTCACCGAATTTGATGAACTGGGCCGTGCGACGATCACGGAACTTGCGAACCTCATTACCGCACAGGCAGTAACAAAACTGCATGATCTCGGGTTTAAATTCGATTTAACCCCGCCTGCTCTTTTCACCGGTGATAATATGTCAATATCCAGCAGTGACATTGAAGCCTTGATTGTACCGATGGAAATGGCGCAAGGTAAAGTTGAAATAAACGTTGCTATTCGCGACAGAGCTTAAGAGGAGTAGGCTATGATTTCTAAACAAGATTTTCCGTCTATTAACGAACGTGCACCGGGCGGCGTAAAGGCTGATGGTTCGTCTTATAAAGTCCTGGTGGTAGATGATTCTATTTTCGTTTCCAAACAGATCGGTCAGATTTTAACCAGCGAAGGCTACGAGGTCGTTGCAACTGCTGTTGACGGGTTTGAAGGCGTTGAAAAATATAAAGAGTTGTGTCCGAATGTCGACCTTGTTACGATGGATATCACGATGCCTAAAATGGATGGTATTACGGCTCTTGAACAGATAATGGCTTTTGATAAAAATGCAAAAGTTGTTATGATCAGCGCACTTGGAAAAGAAGAGCTCGTGAAGAAATCTCTGTTGCTTGGAGCGAAAAACTATATCGTTAAACCGCTCGATCGCAAGAAGGTTCTTGAGCGTATCGCGGCTGTTTTATCAAAGTAGTAAATATTTTTTATCTTACCGCGGATTGAATTATTTCCGCGGTAAGTGTTTTTTTTTGATTTTATAATATAAAGCTTATGAAGTATTCGGTTGTTATTTGTGAATACAGAGCAGCTGATAGGTATGAGCTTTATATGAGATGATGTATTCGTTTCCGAGAAGGCGATTGAGTTTGTTTCTAAGCCGGTAGATATGCGTCTGTGCATAGTTCTGGCTGTTTTTAGCTGTTTGCGCATTCAGTAGTTCAATAATTTCTTCTACGCTTATTCCCTCTTTTTTTTCCAATAATTTTGTAATGAGTTGTTTTTGTTTCTCCGTAAAATGTTCCATAACTCGACTGACACCGATTGCATTAGTGCAATAGATATTCGGCGCTTCTATTTCCGGTTGTCGTGCTTGTTCCTCTTTTTGCTTTTTATACTTTCGAAGTCTTTTTTTAACTTTTTTAATCAATTCCTTATCTTTTTCGGTTGTAAATGGAAAATAATAATATGATGATAGGTAATGGACGGAAAAATCGAACGTTGTTTCCGTTTCGGTATAATCGATAACGGTAAAAGTTAAGCCTAATTGTTCAAGTAGGGCTTCGATATCAATATTATAATGCTGTATTCTGCTGTGTTCGATAAGTAAAATTTTAAGCGACGGCTTTTCAAATTTTGAAAGAAAATCCTTTAAGCAATAGGCTGCCGTAACTTGTATATTGGCATCTTCGAGATACCGGTGGAGACTTTTATTTCTTTGTATATCTTGATCATATAAAAGCACTCTCATATTTTTATTTTCGGCTAAGTATTGATATGGCTCAATCATTTATCGGAGAATTGTCGAAGCTTTTTTGCTGTGCAAAATTATGTCTAAAATTTCGCGTATTTTTCTAGTAGACGGGTAAACGCATCAGGCGAAGCAAATAAATATCACAGAATAAGAGAGGTCTTGCATACTGCCTGTAAAGTATCGTATGATACACCTATGGCAAAACGTAAAAAAAGAAAAATTTCGCTCGGTTGTCTTTTTTGGATTGTATTTATTTTATTGATTGCCGTGCTTTTTTTCTTGAATAAAGACACGATTTCTTTTGTTTTAGAGAAAACGAATGCAAAGAGTATATTCTTAAAAAATAAAACCGAAAAGGTGCAAGAAGCTTCGCCGGCACTCCCTAAGCTTCAATCTAAGGAAGACAGCGGCGATAACATTCCTGTAAAAGGAGACGGCAGTAAGGAACCTGAACAGGATGCAAAGACTGAACCGGCGAAGCTGCAGCAAAATGCCAATCGGCAATCTGCGGATAAACAACCGACTGCACCGGCAAAACTTGAAACTTCCGATACGCGCAGCAATGAGCAAGCCACGAGAACACCTTCGGAAAATCAAAGTCAAACTCGTGCTCAACAAAGCAACGCGCAGCCGGCCGTATCGAATCCGACTACATCTAAACCGGCTGATGAGCGGACTTCGCAGCGTAACTCTGCTGCAGCACAACAGCAGTCGTCTGCATCCTCGTTGAAACCGGCAGCGGCTGCAGTCGTACAGGCAAAGCCTGATACCGCTAAAAATCAGCCGGCATCAGTAAGAAAAACGGTCATATACTGGGTGCGAGTAGATGCGGACGGAAAGCTCGTTCCGAAAAGGGCAACCCGTGTGCTTCCCAAATCCGATGCACCGATGAGCGATGCGCTTGAAGCCTTGTTTGCCGCGCCCACCGTCGCTGAATTAAAAGAGGGGGTGCGAACACTGATCCCTCCCGACACCAAGCTCCGTTCCGCATGGGTAAAGGACGGCATCGCCTTTATCAATGTAAGCGAAGAATTCCAGTTTAATCAATACGGCATCGACGGGGCGTTGGCGCAGCTTTCGCAGGTGGTGTTTACGGCGACGGAATTTTCAACCGTAAAATCGGTACAGTTCCTGATCGAAGGGCAAAAAAAGGAATATCTTGGCGCAGAGGGCGTTTGGATCGGCTCGCCGCTTTCGCGTACTTCTTTCTAATTTGAATCCCGGGTGTCTTTTAAAAACCGGAGCTTTGGAGATGCCTTGCGGTTTACCGAGGGGAATTTTATGCCGATATTGGAGAGTATGAAATCTTTTGTTGTGCTGGCTGCAAACGGTATTTCCGACTATGCCATGCGGCCGCTTACCCAAGGCGGTATGACTGCCTTTGCTTCCGCACTGGAGCGTACAAGCCGTTTCCCCGATTATGCGGGTACCATTATAACCGCAGCAGCGGAGCAATGCGCTGCAATTCAAAAATACTGCGATGAGGTGCGTTCTGCCTCTCTGCCGCCGGTGCAGGTTGTTCCGGTTGCGGAATATACGGCTGCCGCCTTTTTTCAGGCGCTGAGTCCGTTTGCTGCGGAAGCCGATCACATCTTTATTGCATGGGCTGACGCTCCGTTTTTAGATAGCGAGGGAGCGATGCAGCTGTATACACAGCATTGTACCTATAAGGCGGAATACAGCTTTGCGGACGGATATCCCGAGG
>NZ_CALHGC010000105.1 GCF_938029485.1 uncultured Treponema sp.
CCAAGTGTAATGGGTGCACGGCTGCTGAGTTTAACCTCTGCGATAGGCTGCAAACCGGTTTGAGCGAATAAACCGCTCACCGCTAAACTTAATGTAATAAATAATGCGACTACAATTTTTTTCATCATATCCTCTTCAGATTTTGATATTAGTAAACAAGTAAATAGCCGGTAAGTTACGTCCCGACCATACTGTATCTATTTTATAAGCACCGCACGGATACGCCTAATACCCGCCGATGACGATTGTTCTTTTTGAATTACGAACTTGCCCAATACGCCGGTGTGCTCTACGTGCGGGCCGCCGCATACTTCTTTGGAAAAATTCCCGATGGAATATACTTTGACGGTATCTTCGTATTTTTCGCCGAAAAGCGCCATTGCGCCGGCTCGTTTTGCTTCTTCAAGCGGCATAATTTCCATGGTAACCGGTAAATCAGCTTGAATCTGCTCGTTGACAATACGCTCAACCTCGGCTTTTTCTTCGGCAGTCATCGGCTGCGGATGGGAAAAGTCGAAGCGGAGCCGTTCTGCCGTAATATTGGATCCTTTCTGCTCAACATGATCGCCGAGTACCATCCGCAGCGCCTTATGCAAAAGATGCGTTGCAGTGTGGTATGCCGTTGTTTGCTCGGAGTGATCCGCCAAACCGCCCTTAAAAATCTGCTCGCTGCCGGCGCGGGAGAGCGCTTGGTGCTTTTTAAAAGCTGCTTCAAATTCTTCTTTATCAACGGTTAGCCCCGATTCCCGCGCGAGTTCTTCGGTAAGCTCAATGGGGAAGCCGTAAGTATCGTAGAGTTTAAAGGCAAGTCTGCCCGGGATAATCTTTTTAGCATTCTTTAACAGGTTCGGCTTCATCTTTTCGTATTCCGCCTCACCTTTTTTGAGCGTTTCGAGGAAGCGCTTTTCTTCGGCTTCAAGTTCGGCAGTGATAACCGCTTCTTTTTCTTTTAACTCGGGATACGCACCCTTGTATTGTTCGATGACAACCTTCGCAGGAATCGCTAAAAACGTACCTTCGATACCGAGTTTTCTGCCGTGACGGACAGCCCGTCTGATAATACGGCGGAGCACATATCCTGCGCCGACATTGGACGGTACGACCGCTTTCGGGTCTCCTAAGATAACGGTAGCCGCACGGATATGATCACAGATGATACGAACCGACACATCTTTTTCAGCATCGCTGCCGTATTGATAGCCGGTTATTTTTTCGATTGCGGCAATCAGCGGGGTAAAAATTTCCGTTTCATAGACTGATTTTTTGCCTTGCAGCATAGCAACGGTACGCTCAATCCCCATGCCGGTATCGACGCAGTGCCGCTCCAAGGTGTGATAGGAGCCGTCTTGTTCTTTGCGGTACTGCATAAAGACGTCATTCCATATTTCAACGTATTTGCCGCAGCTGCAACCCGGCCGGCATTCATGGCCGCAGGCAGGTTTTCCCGTATCGATGAACATTTCGGTGTCGGGACCGCAAGGACCCGTTTCTCCTGCAGGCCCCCACCAGTTATCCTCACGGGGTAAAAAGTGAATCCTCTCTTTCGGGATGCCGAGTTTTCCCCAAATCTCCGCCGATTCGGTGTCGCGCGGAACTTTATCATCTCCTGCAAAAACGGTTACCGAAAGAAGATCAACCGGAATGCCGAGGTATTGGGGATTTGTTAAAAATTCAAAGCTGTACCCAATTGCTTCTTTTTTAAAATAATCCCCAAGCGACCAGTTTCCCAGCATTTCAAAAAAGGTGAGGTGAGAAGCATCCCCTACCGCATCGATGTCGCCGGTGCGGATACACTTTTGATAGTCCGTTAAACGGGTTCCTGCAGGATGCGGTTCGCCCATCAGATAGGGGACAAGCGGGTGCATACCT
>NZ_CALHGC010000106.1 GCF_938029485.1 uncultured Treponema sp.
CGGTTTTTATCTACTCTATCTGATGTGTTTACCTGTCTGCTGGAAAAATGTGCGAAATTTTAAGCAAAATTTCGCACAGAAGGAAGGCAACCGCTAAAAATATTTTTCATGCGGTTGCCCTGATTACGTATTTGAAGCAGCGCATCCGTAAGGTTATGATGACGTGCAGGTTCCTGCTTCTTTGCACCGTGCAGCGTTTGCACAAGAGCCGCATTTGTTCAAATAAGATCCGAGTGAACGGTCAACGAGGATAATATGTTCCACAAGCCAGTCGGAAATAAAAGCATACAATTCTACCAAGTCGATATCCTTGCCTTCGGTAAAATCTTTTATGACGTTCTTGACTGCTGCCGTAAACGTTACGTGAGCTTTTTTATGCCCTGATGATGAGGGATACCGGGTAGCATCCATCAGCTCTTCTTCATGCGAAAAATGCAGTTTTACATAATCCGCACATTGATCCAATAAAGCTTTTACCGCTTCTTTTGTCGGCGGAACCCCGCTCGTTATAACGGAATAGAGAGTGTCGGCAATTTCAAACAAATGACGATGCTGATTATCAATTGTTTCAATACCGACCTTATAACCGTCATGCCATGGGATGCGCACGGGTCCGTATACCTTGCGGAGAGAGGTATTGATGTTACCGACAATTTTCCGGTTTTTCATACCGGTTTCCGCGACGGATGCCGAAGCTGCTTTTATATGATGAATACCTTCCATAAATGACTGTATCTGAGCATTGATGGAGATTAAAAAACTTGCAAATTCGGTAACCGAAGTACGCTGTCCCGCAATCTCGCCCGATACGATACCGATCCGGTCGTTTGTTTCCCGTGCGGTTTCTACCATCAAAGCTGCAGTTTGCATTGCGGTTTGCGTACCTTTTCCCATTTCCGTCACTGCTGCAATAATCGATTCAATACTATTGATTACCACATGAGATTCGCTGATTTGTCTTTTTGTTTCCTCTGTAAATTGATCGAATGCCGCGACGGCGCTTTGTACGATTTTATTATTATCGCCCAGCATCTCGGCAATTTTCCGCGCTGTTTTTGTTGTTTCACCCGAAAGTGTGCGGATTTCTTGTGCGATAACGCCGAATCCCTTACCGAATTGACCTGCATGAGCTGCTTCAATAGAAGCATTCATTGCAAGAACGCCTGTTTGCGAGGCAATATTTTCGACGGCATGAGTAAAAGACATAATCCCCTGACTTGATGAACGCAAAAGTTCAACGGTGCCGATTAATTCTTTGATTTGAGAATTTTGTACTTCATACCGTTGCACAAAACCGTACATAGAATCGCGGCGCTGGGAAGCGATAGTGTTTACGTTATCGATATGGCGCGATATGTCGGATAGTACGGAAGAGGATTGGTTGATGGAACTATTTTGATTTCCGAGCATTTCTGTCATGTCTTGCATTTTTTCGAGAATGGTGTCGAAGGAACGTTTTAAATCGTCCGAAATTTTTTCCCAGCTGTCCGATTGACTTTGTAGATATTGGTAGACTTTTTGCATTTCCGTAACGGCGGCATCCAGTCTATCGGAAGCATCGCCTAAGGTAACGCTGAATTCAACGCTGTCTTTAACGTTTTCTACCAGCTCTTTCATCTTTTCCAGCGATTCTTGTGCTTCGATTGTGTGTGCATTCGATATGTTGTATATGCCATCGTTTAATACGTAGATTAAAAGATGGGCAGCCGTGTTTACCGTTATTCCGGTGATACATATAAATAGCACTCTTCGTTGAACGGCATCCGCTAAAGAGAGCTTTAATGCAAAGAATGTTATCATCACTGCAACCGCGGCAATACAAAAGCACAGCAGTTGCCGCCGGCGAATTGCAATAATAAGATTTAAAGTTCCGATCGCCAAATACGCAATAATTAAACGGTATAATATTTGGAGCATATTGAGTGCGGGAAGCAGAAATGCAACCATGCTGCACAGTAAGAAAAGACTGGCGGTACAGAAATAAGCGCCTGCGGCAAATTTTCCTTTTCTTGGTAAGATAATTGACAGTATAAAAAGTGTGGCGATAGTCAGGAAGCTCAGCTTAAAATAAAGTGTATTGCCGTTTATAAGAGTGTAGATTGTACAGCCGAGTGTAACGGTAAATCCCACTAAATTAGTACCGAGAATAAACGGTAGCCGCCGCTTTGTCCGTAAACCGGCTTTTGCTTGAACCGTTGCGGGAATAAAGAATGATACAAAGCGCATAGCAGCGCCTCCGTTTTCAAAGAGATTTAGGAAAACCTTTAAGAACCGATCAAGTTTTTAGAGATGCTCAGTAACAGCGCCGGCATCCTATAATATCGGTTAAAAAAAATCAATAAGAGGTTTATGCAGGACAAACGCATCATTGCACAACGCTCTAAAAGCAGTTACACTGCTTCCCATGATACTCGATAATAAATACACGATGCCGTATACGGTGCCTACTACCGCCATCGACGGGCAGTACCGCTGTACGCCTCTTACCTTTGCAGCCCTTTCGCAGGATTTGGCGGCTAACCATTATAGTTCTACCGGTATATTTATGCCGCAGCTGCAAAAAAGAGGGTTAATGTGGATTATCTCCAAGCAGCATTTTGAAATACATGAATATCCGCTCTGGCTCGATTGCTTGACGCTGCAAACATGGGCGCAGCCGCCGAAGGGGCTTTTTTGTTTTCGGGATTTTGCCTATTACTATGCCGAGGGCGGGAAGAAAGCTTCGTTGTCTGCAGCCTTCAACGACTTCGATTCGGCGGAGCGGAAGGGTGCGGAATGGACGGCAGATTCGCTGCAGCGGCACGGAGACCTTTGTGTGCGCGGCAGCATGTGCTGGCTCGTGTTGAATACGCAAACAAACCAGCCTGCCGTTCTCGACGAGACGGTATTCGGTTCGCTGGGGTTTTGCGCAGATCATTTGGAAGGACGGGTTTTTGCAAAGATCCCCTTGCCTGAACGCTGGGATAGGGAAGAGCGGCTGCATCCGTCGCTTTTGGATATCGACATGAACGGTCATGTCAATAATCTGAATTACATCCGATGGGCGCTATCATTCATGAATGCGGATTTTTGCAGGGGAAAACTGCTCCGCGTCCTCGATACCAATTTTTTGATTTCCGCTCAATACGGTGAGGAACTCTGCTGCCGCTGCTCTTACAGCGAGGAAAGCGTATGTGTTCATTCTATCATAAGAATTGCCGACGGCAGTGAGGTTTTCCGCGCCCGCACCGAATGGGCGGATGAACAAAAGATGGCGCGTCCGCTTCAGGCCGAGTGATCCGTTTTATCGGATTTGTTTTATCGATCGTTTGATTCCGTTATGAAAATTCATGCAATGTTTACAGGAAATACAAATGCTTCCCGATTATAATGCTCCTTCCGCGCTTGCCGCCGTACTTGACGAACACGGGTTCGGAATGCAGAAAAAGTTCGGACAAAATTTTTTAATTAACGCACATATACGGCAGGAACTTGTTTCCGCGCTCGGCCTTTCCGCAGGGGATAGCGTGTGGGAAGTGGGGCCGGGGCTCGGCTCGATGACGTCGCTGCTGTTGGAGGCTGGCGCCGATCTAACCGTGTTCGAAATAGACCGCGGCTTCGTGCAGCTCTTAACATCTTATTTCGGTTCATATCATTCGTTTCATTTAATAGAAGGCGATGTGCTTAAAACGTGGAAGGCGGAGTACACGAGACAGGTTCCGGACGCTTTTTTCGGAAATCTGCCGTACAATATTGCGGCGAAACTTATCGCAGCGACAATCGAAGCCGAGTGTTTTTTTAACCGCATGGTCATAACCGTGCAAAAAGAGGTCGGTCTCCGGATGACCGCGGCTCCGGGCAGTGCGGATTATTCGTCGTTTTCGGTGCTGTGCCAATGGGCTTATGATGTAGAGCCGATCCGCGATATTGCTCCCGCCGCGTTCTGGCCCAAACCGAATGTCGAGTCCCGGGCGCTCCGCTTTATAAAGAAACAATCGCCTCAGCCGGTACGCGATGCGCGTCTTTTTTTAACTCTTGTACGCGGCCTATTCGGAGCGCGGCGTAAAACGGTGAAGAATAATTTGAGTACGCTTCTTGCCGCACGGGGGAAAAAGGTGCTCCTTGCGGAAGCACTACTGAAAGAAGCCTCAATCGATCCCGCCGCCCGTGCGGAGTCTCTTACGGTCTATGATTTTATCCGATTATCCGATATACTTGGGAATATGTAAAAGCTCGGTTAGCTTTTACATATTCCCGACGAGTTCTGAGATAAGTTTTTTATATCATAACAACTTATCTCAGAACTCGCAAATAAGCTCAAGGAAAACCTCTAAAAAACTGAGGTTTTTAGAGGTTCGGATGTGTAAACGATTGCGTTGTATTGCGTTTTTGGTTCTGTGCATGATGGCCGTTGCGCAGATGCCGCTGGTTGCGGAAGAAAAAAAAGAAGAAGATCATACGCCGGTTCCCTATACAAAAGAGGAATTTCCGCTTTGGCAGCGGGAGTTCAGACGGTTTGAAATACTGTCTTTCGGGGCGCTCCCCTTTGTTACGCTTTTATCCTTTTGGGGCTATGATATGGTTCGCGCGGCGAAGCACCCGAAAGACCCCGCCTATTATCCGTGGCCGCTTAAAAAAGCTGACAAAGCCGTAGCGCTTACCGAAAAAGAACAGCTCAACGTGTTCCTTACCGCCGCCGGTATTTCGGTAACCATCGCATTAATCGATATAACGTACCGCGCCATTAAACGTGCCGTAGTAAAAAAACGCTTGGAACGTGAAAATGCCTTTACCGAAGATCCCATTCAGTTTACACCGATCACCCTGCCGCTTGAAGATGAACCGCCGCCTACGGGAAATACCGGAGCCGCACCGGCAGAGAAGAACAGCCCGGAAGCCGATAAAAAAGACGTCTCAGGCACGGGGGCCGGAAATACGAGAATCGGTGCGGCGCCGATACGGTAGCGCACCATTATGACTAAAGTATTTGAGCTTGAGGTGCCGGAAGGTACCGGCAAGCTGAGGCTTGATGCGTTTTGCAGCAGCATTCTTACCGGCATGACCCGTTCACAGCTGAAAACGGGAATACAATCCGTGCAGCTCAATGGGCGGCAGGCAAAACTTTCAAGCGCTGTGCAGGCAGGCGACCGTATCTCACTGATCTGGGAAAATCCGCTCCCCGATGTTCTTATCCCCGAACATATTCCGCTCTGTGTTTTGTATGAAGATGACGATGTTATTGTGGTGAATAAGCGGGCCGGTATGGTAACGCACCCTGCGGCGGGCAACTGGACGGGCACGCTGGTGCAGGCGCTTGCCTATTACCGCTTGCACACTTCACCTATCCATGATGAGTTTGCCCGCCGGCTTGCCGCGGAGCAGGAAAGAGGGAGCTTTGCAGACCTATTGCGTGCAGGTATCGTTCATCGGCTTGATAAGGATACCTCCGGCATCCTTATCACTGCCCGTAATGCCGAATCGGAAGCTTTTTTGAAAAACGAATTTAAGCTGCGGCGTACGGAAAAATATTATCTCGCAATTCTGAACGGCGTACCGGAAAAGCCAGCCGGCATTATCGAAACTTCGGTGTTCCGCGACGGGCATAGCCGGATTCGGTTTTCCGCCTCGGCAGATCCGTCTAAGGGAAAATATGCCCGCTCCCGCTATAAGGTGCTGCGGGTGTATGAGCGGTATGCGCTCGTGCTTTTTAAAATCGATACCGGCAGAACCCACCAGATTCGGCTCCACGCGCGTTTTATCGGTTGTCCGGTGCTCGGGGATCCATTGTATGGAAAAAAAGAGGCGGAATGGAAACCGTACGGGCTGATGCTCCACGCGTACAGGCTTTGTATTACACTCCCTTCGACACGGGAAAAAGCCGTGTTCACCGCCCCGCTGCCCCGAAAATTCTTGACTGTCTTGCGTATTTTACGGATGCAGCATCCGCAGGGGAATAGCTGAGGTAACCGCATGGCAATCGCATTCGATTATAATAGGCCGGAACCCTGTGTGATACGGGAAACCGCTCGTTGGGCGGTTGTGTATAAGCCCCCGCACCTGCCCACTGCGCCGCTCCGTGCGGACGAACGGCAGACGCTGGTGTATTGGTTTTTGCATAGGGCTGAGGCAGGGGCAACCGGTTACGCCGATGATACGCAGGATCCGTCCGCCGAATACGGACAGTGCATTCAAGAAGCACTGTCCGGCAATAAACCTAAAATGCCGGCGGCAGGGCAGCGCATTCGGGAAGCGCAGGTATGGGGAAAAAAGTCGATTGAGGCGGGGCTGCTGCACCGGCTCGATACGGACACGCGGGGGCTTGTCCTTTTTGCAAAAGATCAGGCGGTATATGATTTTCTTGCAGCCCGGCAGGAAGCGGGGCAGATGATAAAAACCTATTGCGCTTTTGCAGAGCCGTGCCTACCCGATGCGGCCGTTCACCGGATAGCTGCAGTGGAAAGTCAGTTTAGGAATTTCGGCCCCGGTGCAAAAAGGGTTGCTCCGGTTTTTCCCGGCTCGCGGCATTATAAAAAAGGCGGGAGACTCTATACGACGGTGATCGAGGCGCTTGAAGAGTTGCCGCTCCCTGTCGAAGAGTTGAGGCTTTCGGTTGATATACCGCCGCCGTCCCCTGTTGATGTTTCAGCTTCCAGTCCTCCGCTGATTCGGGTACGTTGCCGCCTTTCCCGTGGATACCGGCATCAGGTGCGCGCCCATCTGGCCTCTATCGGACTGCCCATTGTAGGCGATCCGCTTTATGCACCGCAGAAAGCGGAGACCGCGCACGGGGCGGAAAACAGAGGTGTGGGTTTGCAGCTCTACGCGGTCAAGCTTGAGTTCCCCGATCCTGAAAACCCTCGGCAGAATATATGCGTTGCGCTTCCGCCGCCAGATAAAATGAACCCGTAATCAACAGCGGCCGGTTTTCGGCGATGCTTTGGGTAAAGGCCTGCTTTAATACTGCGTTAAAATCCTCGCTCGCTTCCATTACAACATTGTTCCCGTTCCCGAAAACCTGCGTAAATGCGCCGACGGTTTTTTCTAAATTGCCCTTTTTAAACGAGCCCGGCACGGTGAGGTAGAGGGGAGCAATGTTGCCGTAGAATATCGGTGCAAAATCGGCGGGGGCTTTGTCGGCGGCACAGGCAAACACCAGTATGGGCTTGTTCTTAGATGGTTCGGCGGATACGGACGGTGCGCCGGAGTATGCGGGCACAGTACCGGTATGGACGGATGCCGTCTCCGTACAGGGAGCCGAAGCATCGAAGTTGCTGCCGAGGAGAGAGAAAAATGTGTC
>NZ_CALHGC010000107.1 GCF_938029485.1 uncultured Treponema sp.
CTGCCTCCGATGATGCGGGAACGGGAAAAAGATTGGAGCCGGAGACCGGTTTTTGCACTGTTTTAACTTCGGCAGCTACAATGGTTAAAACAGTGCAAAAAGCCGCCCAAATATTGACATAATGACATAAAAAATTGAAACTACACAGATAAATAGATGGGTATCTCTAAACACTCAGGTATAGTTTTTAGAGGTTCTCATATTTGCGTTTTAGTGAAAGAGGGGCATTTCTAAAGATTGAGGTTTTTAGAGGTTCCGGATAACGCCTTTTATAGACAAGGAGTATGAGGTATGTATACACCGGTTGATCCTAAGGTGGATTTCCCGAAGCAGGAAGAAGCGGTTTTGCGCTTTTGGGAAGATCACGACGTTTTTAAAAAGTCAGTTGCGCAGCGTGAGGGGGCTGATGAGTACGTGTTTTTTGACGGCCCGCCCTTTGCAACGGGGCTGCCGCATTTTGGGCATTTTGTGCCGAGTACGATTAAGGATATTATTCCGCGTTATCAGACGATGAAAGGAAAGAAGGTTGAGCGGCGGTTTGGATGGGACTGTCATGGGCTGCCGGTAGAAAACTTGATCGAAAAAGAGCTGGGGCTGAACTCGAAGACCGACATTGAAAAGTACGGTATTGCCAAGTTTAATGAGGCGTGCCGGGCGAGTGTGCTGCGGTATGTGAAGGAGTGGCGGCATACGATTAATCGGCTGGGACGCTGGGTTGATTTTGATAACGACTATAAGACGATGGAACCGGCGTATATGGAGTCGATCTGGTGGGTGATGAAGCAGCTGTGGGATAAGGATCTCTTGTATGAGGGGCATTATATTTTGCCGTATTGCCCGCGCTGTTCCACGGTACTTTCCAATCATGAGCTGAATCTCGGCGGTTATAAGGATGTGCACGATCCTGCGATTACTATCCGCTTTAAGGCGCGGTATACGGTTGCGGGTACCCCTGCGGCAAAAACTTTTGCTGTGGAGCCGCTTCCGCCGAATACCTATCTTTTGGCGTGGACAACCACCCCGTGGACACTGCCGAGCAATCTTGGGCTTGCACTCGGTGCTGATATAGACTACGTGCTGGTGGCTGATGAGGGTGAGCACTATATTCTTGCCGAATCCCGCTTAGCGGCGTACTACCGCGAACCGGAAAAGTGCACCATTGTATGGAAGAAAAAAGGCGCAGAGCTGCAAGGTATCTGCTATGAGCCGCTCTTCCCGTATTTTGCGCATTTGACCGTAAAAGAGGACGGCAGTTCCGATGATGCAGGCCGCGGCGCTTTCCAGACTTTAATCGGCGACTTTGTTTCGACGGAAGACGGTACCGGTATTGTTCATACGGCGCCGGGCTTTGGTGAAGAGGATAGCACGTTATTTAAAGGCAGCGGAATACCGATGATCTGCCCGGTAGATGCTGAATGTAAGTTTACGGCGGAGGTTCCGAACTATCAGGGGCGCTTTGTAAAAGATACTGATAAAGATATTATGGAGCGGTTGAAGGCTGAGCGGAAACTGGTGAAACGGGATCAAATTCTGCACGCCTATCCGCACTGCTGGCGCTGTTCAAGTCCGCTCATTTATCGTGCCATCAGCAGCTGGTTTGTTAAGGTAGAAAAGATAACAGACTCATTACTGCGGGCGAATAGCAAGATCAACTGGCAGCCTGCTCATATCAAAGACGGACGCTTTGGAAAGTGGCTTGCAGGTGCCCGCGACTGGGCAATCAGCCGGAATCGGTACTGGGGAAACCCGCTGCCAATCTGGAAGTGTTCCAATCCCGACTGCGGACACTCCCTCTGTGTGGAAAGCCGCGATGAGCTGAAAGCATTGAGCGGTGTTTATCCTGAAGACTTGCATAAGCACTTTGTTGATAAAATTACCATACCGTGTAAGCAGTGCGGCAAAACGATGTACCGCGTTCCGGAAGTGCTGGACTGCTGGTTTGAGTCTGGTTCGATGCCGTATGCACAAGTGCACTATCCCTTTGAGAATAAAAAATACTTTGAAGAGCACTTCCCCGCTCATTTTATTTCCGAAGGGCTGGATCAAACCCGCGGGTGGTTCTATACGCTGACTGTTTTGGCGGCTGCGCTGTTCGACCGCCCTGCCTTTGAAAACTGTATTGTCAATGGGCTGGTGCTGGCAACCGACGGGAAAAAGATGTCTAAGTCGCTGCGGAACTATACTGATCCTAATGAGGTTGTCCGGCAGTTCGGGGCGGATGCGCTGCGCTTGTTCCTGATGCACTCAAACGTGGTTAAGGCGGAGGATTTGAAATACTCCGATGACGGTGTGCGCGATATTTTGAAAGGTATTTTAATTCCGCTGTGGAACAGCTACAGCTTCTACGTGACGTATGCGAACATCGACGGTGTTACGCCGCCTGCCCATGCGAAACTCGACGGCACGGATGCCCACATCGCCGCCTTTGTGAAAGAGCTGAACAATCCGCTTGACCGCTGGATTCTCTCCGTAACTGAAAAGCTTGTGTTTGATGTAACGGCGGCGCTGGACGATTACGACCTTACGAAGGCGATTGACCCGATTGTTGCGTACATCGATCAGCTGAACAACTGGTATATCCGCCGCTCCCGCCGCCGCTTCTGGAAGAGCGAAAACGACGGCGATAAGGCGCAAGCCTACGAGACCTTGTACCGCGCGCTCAAGAAGTTTGCACTGGTCGCGGCTCCGGTGGTACCGTTTATCACCGAATCGATTTGGCAAAACCTGAGAACAGCGGATGATCCTCTTTCCGTGCACTTGGCGGATTATCCTGTCTATGCGGAAGCGGCGCGGGATACCGAGCTTGAGTTTAAGATGGAGACGGTGCAAAAAGCCGTGTCGATGGGACGGGCGCTCCGGTATCAGTTCAATTTGAAAATCCGCCAGCCGCTCAAAGCGGTGGAAATTGTTACGAAGAACCAGCAGGAGAAGTCGGTCTTACGCGAAATGGAAAGCAGCATTATGGAAGAGCTGAACGTAAAAGAGGTGATCTTCCACGACAAAGAAGATGAGCTGGTTGAGTATTCCGCCAAGGCGAATTTTAAGGTGCTGGGAAAAGAGCTCGGCGCAAAGATGAAAACCGCAGCGGCTCAAATTGAAAAACTCTCTTCCGCGGAGATCGAAAGCCTCTTTGACGGCGCAACCTTGAGTATTGATGTTGAGGGGCAAGCCGTTGAGCTGACTTCCGACAAGGTGATCCTGAACCGCATTGAAAAGGCGAACCTCAAGGTGCTGAACGAAGGGACGCTGACGGTTGCGCTTAACACGCAGGTAACCGAGGAGCTGCTGCTGGAAGGCTATATCCGCGACCTCGTCCGCGCGGTGCAGAACTTGCGGAAGGAGTCCGGGCTTGAAGTAACCGACCGGATTACGCTTTCCGTTTCCGGCACTGATACGGACGGGAAGCACCTCTTGCAGAAAGCGTTCGAGGCAAACAAGGACTACCTGATGAATGAGACCTTGGCTGTCGAGGCGGTCTTTGGGGCCGAGCTGCCTGCAGGAAAGACTGCTACCGAGCTTGACATGGGCGACGGGCTTTGCTGGTACATCGCGCTAGAGAAGGCAGCTGGAGTGTAGGGCTGGTAGAGCTTCTAAGATTGCAGAGTATGAAAAGAAGGGTACGGAAAACGCTATTGATAATAGCGCTGATATTAAACATAGGCCTCATTCCGCTGCAAGCGCAAGCGACGACGGTCTTTACCCCATTTTATAGTGCGTGTGCAATTGCAATAATAGGCGGTGCTGACGGACCGACTTCTATTTATATTGGGCAAGGCGAGCTTCTATCGCTTATTTTCCGAGCGATCATGGTGTGTATACACATTTATACGGTCGGTATTCTCATCATGGCGCTTAAAGAATGAACATCACGTGGTGGGGGAAAGGGCTTGTCCTTTCTCGCACTTGAATGAGACAGAAAAAGAGACTGCTGAAATGATATTGGCAGTTTCTTTTTTTGTGGTGCTATGCACGATATCGTGAGTTTTTATTGAAAATTTAAAAAAAATATACTAAAATACTCTCGACAGGAATATCTAAATGAGTGCAAGTTATAAAAAACTTTGGAAAATCCTTATAGACCGTGACATGAATAAAAGCGACCTTATTAGACAGGCAAAAATCACAAGTAATATTGTAGCCAAAATGGGTAAAGGTGAAGATATTTCTATGGAAAGTCTTAGGAAAATTTGCATTGCGCTTGATTGTGGAATTGGCGATATTTTGGAAGTGAATGTGGTAGAGGAAGAAAAATAATCACAGTGGCATTTTATGGCACTGTGATGTGATAGAATACTTTATAAAAAAAGGAGATGTTTTATGGATATAAAACCTACTGCATTCGCTATATGGGTTTATTAATGCATGACAGTTTTTTCACTATAAAACATGAGGTATAAAAATGTTAAAAGACAGAACATTGACATACATTTCATTATTCTCCTCAGCGGGTATTGGATGCTTTGGTTTTAAACAAGAGGGCTATCAATGTATAGCAACTTGTGAGTTGCTTGAAAAACGATTGAATATACAGAAATATAACAATAAATGCCTTTTAGAGTCTGGATATATTTCAGGAGATTTGTCCAAAAAAGAAATCAAAGACAACATTTATTCAGAAGTAAAAAAATGGATGCAAAAAGGTAATGATCGGCTAGATGTCCTTATTGCCACTCCGCCATGCCAAGGGATAAGTGTTATAAATCACAAGAAAAATGACAATGATATAAAACGCAACAGTCTTGTTATCGAATCTGTTGAAATGGTTAAAAATTTGAAGCCTCGTTTTTTTATATTTGAAAATGTCATGGCTTTTCAAAAAACGCTATGCATAACATCTGATGATAAAGTAATGACTATCGGAGATTTTATAAAATCAGAATTAGGTAAAGAGTATGTCATAAGTGGAAAAATTCTCAATTTCATGAATTATGGGGCTTCATCTTCTCGGACTCGTACTATAATAATTGGAGTAGATAACAGATATAAAAACTCAATTTCTCCTTATGAACTTTATCCAGCTTATCAAAAAGAAAAGACTTTGCGTGATGTTATTTTTAATCAGCCTCGTTTGGAGTGGAATGAAATCTATAACGATGATTTTTACCATGCTTTTAGAACTTATGATGAGAAAATGATACCATGGATTCATGATTTAAAAGAATATGAATCTGCTTTTGACAACAAAGAGATTGAGAAACGCCCTCATCGTGTTATAAATGGAAAAATTGTTGAAAACATAAAGAAAAATAGAGATAAATATACTCGTCAGCCGTGGGATCGGTTTATTCAGTGTGTGCATACAAGAAATGATCAGCTTGCCGCTCAAAATACGATTCATCCCGAACAGGACAGGGTTTTCAGTATTCGAGAACTTATGCTTATGATGAGTATTCCAGAAAACTTCAGATGGATTCCTATGTCATTGGAAGAATTGAATGCGCTTTCAGAACAAGAAAAGCGTGTTTTATATAAGCAAAATGAAATGACAATCCGACAGTGCATTGGCGAAGCCGTTCCAACTATAATAATAAAGCAAATAGCGCATGCTATCAAAGAAAATATTCACTATGAACGGCTTGATTCTGTTGCAATGAACAGAATTATTGAAAAAGAGTTCCTTTCCGACACTCAGAAATTGCAAAAATTTATAAAAGTCAATCCTCTGCATTGTGATATATCTACTCTTATGCGTATAACAGAGCTTTGTAATTCAAAACGAGAGGAAAATGCTGCATTTTATACAAATAAGTTCATCGTAAACGAAATAATGAATTATCTTCCATTCTTTAATAAAGAAGAAATTCATATTCTTGAACCGTCTGTCGGAGCAGGGAGTTTTTTGCCTTTTTTATTCAAATATAAATACGAGGCAGTTCCTCATGTCATTTTGGATATAGTTGATATAGATTTAAAGTCTATTGAATTATTAAAAATCTTGCTTGGAAAAATGTTAATTCCTAAAAATTTTACGATAAACATTCACTGTCAAGATTTCCTAACCAGTGAGTTCCCTTACCATTTTGATTTAGTTGTGGGAAATCCTCCTTTTTCTAAAATAAATGGTGTATATAGAAAAA
>NZ_CALHGC010000108.1 GCF_938029485.1 uncultured Treponema sp.
AAAGCAAAAAAACAGCAGGCAAAAGGGCAAAAACGAAAAACGGTAAAAGATTCGGCGACTGCAAAAGTAAAGTCTACGACAAAAAACATTGCACAGGCAAAACAAGCGGCAGCCTCCGCTCACATACACGTACCATCAGGAAAAACCAGAATTTCTCAACAAATTTCGGTTGTTGTTACCAACGAGCTGTTTCATAACGGGAACGTTGAAGCATGGAAGCGAATTATCCGTAGCTACAATGCACGCTATCCGCATAATAGAGTTATCGTATTCTATGATGGCGAACAGATTGTCGATATCAATACGTTGTTTAAATGGGGAAAGGTAAAACACGGCAGCAGTATTCAATTCGCCGTTGCAGGAGAAGAAATTAAAGACTTGTCAAAGCTGTCAAAATACTTTGCCGAAGGTGCAAGCCCGCGTTTTGAAGCTTTTTTACGCGGTTCCCCCAGCACCGTCCTTAATCTTTTCTAGGAGTTTATTATGAATATGTCTAAATCAATCCATTTTTTCAGCAGCAAAGAATCGCTTAAAAGCCATATCGATAAAACGATCCTCGGTATCCGCGGACGTCAGCTGAATGAATTTTCGGAGCTCGGACTGCCGATCGTACCGGGGCTTGTTATGGATGGAACCATCACGCAAACCTTGCAACAAACAAATGTTTTACCCTTATTGAAACCGTTCTTGAACAAGATGGGTGAAGCAGTTAAAAAACAATTCGGAGATCCTGAAAACCCTCTGTTATTAAAACTTGTTATTTCGCCCAACCTTGTTATTGCCAATTACCCGACGCTCCATAACTTCGGTTTGGCAAAGACAACGATCAGCGGTTTTGAAAAAAAAGTCGGAAAGGATTTTGCAAGCCACGAGGTACTGTTTTTGCTACGCGGTATTTTTTCAATCCTGCATAAGATTGCAGAATTGCAGGAAGACGGAGCAAAACTGCAGCTCTATAAAGAGCAGCTTGAAAAAATCGGAAACGATCTAAAAAAAGAAAAACGTACGGAATCCGGCGAAACCGTCATGGATATATACCAGCCCTATCTGCCGCAGGAGTTTTTCAGCACGGCAGAAGTACAGCTGAATCAAACCATTCAGCTTATCAGTACACTGCTCAGTCTTGAAGCCGACAATGAAAACGATGTTGCATTATTGATTCAGCCGTTAGTATACGGCAACTATGATAAGGAATCGTTTTCCGGACGATTTTTTAGCCGCAATATCGTTACCGGCGAGAAAAAATTACAGGGTATGTTCTTCCAAGAAAAATTCGATGAAGTCGATGCCGTCGGAAAGGATATTAACAATATAAAGCCGGTATATTTGGAGCAGCTGGAAGCTATCGCATGGCGGCTTGAAGATTATAGTAAAGATGTGCGCGAAATCCGCTTCACCATTGAAGCGGGAAAACTGTGGCTTATTGAACAAAAATCCGTCGAAGCAAAAAGCACGATAGCATTGGTTCACTTCCTGCTCGACTTATACAACCGCAAAATCATTGACGCGGAATATGTCGTAAAGAATGTCAAGCCCGGCCAATTAAACGAAATATTACATCCGGTTATCAATATGGCGAGCGTTAAAAATCTCCAATCTTCAAAGGGCGGTATTGCAGGCGCTCCGGGGGCTGCAGTCGGCCGCGTGTACTTTAGCGCCGATTCTCTGATCGAAGCGCAGCATATTGCGCGTTTGCAAAGCGCCGATACCCGCTGTATTCTCTGCGTACCTGCCAGCTATGCAGGCGACGTAAAGGCTATTGAAGTTTCTACCGGCGTTTTATCGAATGAAGGCGGATATTCGGCACATGCTTCCGTTGTTTCACGTCAATACGGAAAAATTTCATTAGTCCGTCCGGATATGAAAATTATGGCGAACAAAGCCGTTATCAATGGCGTTACCATTAAGGAAGGGGATTATATCACCTTACAAGTACCCTATTACGGCGAATCGACAGTCTATTTCGGTGCAGCGGAGCTGATTGAGCCAGACCCCAAGACCTCCGGTTTGCTTGATTTTATCGATCTTACCCGCTCGTTTATCCAAGACTTCCATGTCCGTGCCAATGCCGACAGTCCCCGTGATGCTGCATTGGCGGTCAGCTTCGGCGCCGAAGGTATCGGGCTATGCCGAACCGAACATATGTTCTTTGAGGCAAAGCGTATCAATACCTTTAGAGAGATGATCCTTGCCGAAACGACAGAGGAACGCATTAAAGTTTTAAACAAACTCCAAAAAGTTCAAATGGAAGACTTTTACGGTATCTTTAAGACTATGGCAGGACGTGAAGTTACCATCCGCCTTTTGGATGCTCCGTTACACGAGTTTTTACCGCATAATGACGCGGAGCTGAACGAATTTATCGATCACCTCAAAAAAGACACCAAAAAGACCGTTACTAAAAAAGCATTGTCGGAAAAAATCGAACTTTGTGCGGAAGTAAACCCCATGCTGGGACACCGAGGATGCCGTATCGCAATTTCATATCCTGAAATTTATGCAATGCAAGTTCGCGCCATCTTTGAAGCGGCCTATAAACTGCAAAAAGAAGGTATCGAAACACATATCGAAATTATGGTTCCGATTGTTATGAATTTCCGCGAACTCAAACAGATTGCTTATGGAAAGAAGATCGAAGGGCATACTTATCTTGGTATCCGTACAATTGAACAGGAAATACGCACCCAGTTTAAAGCACAACCGATA
>NZ_CALHGC010000109.1 GCF_938029485.1 uncultured Treponema sp.
ATTTTAGAAAAATCTTCTCCCCCTGCTTTAAAACATACCGATAAACGCTCTTTTTCATACGGTCGAATTTCAATAAACATACAAGCCTCTTTTTCAAATGTTATTACTTCTTTATAAACCGATAAAATATTGATTGGTTTCTGGTATTCTATAAATTGCAAGAGATATTGTCCAAAAAAAGGAGTTTCATAATTGATATCTTCATTAAAATGGGGCAAAGAAAAATCACATCCTGTCTATGGGGCTGTGAATATCTAAATCGCCGCGGTTGAAGTATGGATTTTCAATGCGTTTACAGACGCTGCCTTTCTTTATTCGTGCGTCAGGGTATGTTGATTTTAGGAGCGTTCAACCGCTCCTCATTTTATCTATCAATATTGAATAAATATTCAATATTATTTGGTTTTGAAGATATGACAATGGTTCAACGGAGTAGCGATATTTTGACCATGGGTGACATCGAGGGTGTAAACAAAAGCATACATAGTGAAGGAGATCATAATGACTGAAAAAGAATTGAAAAAACAGGTGACGGGTAAAACCTTTTTGTCCAATGTGCTGCTTGCACTTAAAATAGTGTTTGACTTACTACCGCAGGTTTTATTGGTACTGGTGATAAGCAGCCTATTTTCGGGAAAAGCGGAAAGGGAATATTTTAAAATGATTGCCGTAGGTATTTTCATCTCGTTTATGCTGAAGGCGTGTTGTAATTATCTTGCCGTAAAGACAGCTCATGACAGGGCTTTTAGTACATTGACGGAATTACGGCTTGCCATAATTGAACACCTCAAAAAATTGAATTTAGGCTTTTTTAAAAAGCATACTACCGGCGAGCTTACAAGCATTGTTGAACACGATGTAGAGCAAATTGAAATATATCTGGCGCATGGTCTTCCGGAAATTATGGCGGCAACTCTTCTTCCTGTTCTGGTTTTTATTGCAATGCTTTTTATAGATTACCGGCTCGCATTAATAATGATTGCAGGGGTACCGCTCATGTTCCTTGTACAACAATTATCTGCAAAGACCATGCAAAAAAAATTTCAAATATATTTTGAACGAGAAATGCAGATGAGGGAAGACATGATGGAATATGTAAAAAACATTGCTGTCATAAAGGCATTTGCAAAAGAAGAGTGTTTTAGCGGCAGAACTTTGGATTCCGCACGCTCTTATGTGCAAGATGTAAAAAAGAGTATGGGTGCCGTTACGGGTCCGATGGTGCTTATCGATATTTTTATGGAAGCCGGAGCGGTATCGGTTATGATGTTAGGAAGTATACTGCTCTTACATAACAATATTTCTACCGCTCAGTTTATATTGTCCGTTATCTTATCTTCGGTATTTGTGTCGGCAATAAGTAAAACCGCAACCCTCCATCATTTTTCCATCGTGTTTACTGAAAAGCTCAAAAGCATAGCGGTGATTCTCTGTGCGCCTCTTGCAAAAGAAAAGATCAGCGAAAAACTGAAAACGGGAGATATAGAATGTAAGAACGTACATTTTAAGTATGAAAAAGACGGCTTTGCGTTAAAAGATATTACTGTACAATGCAAAGAAAACACTTTAAATGCGCTTGTCGGGCCGAGCGGTTGCGGTAAAAGCACGCTTGCGAATCTTATCATGGGTTTTTGGGATGTTGATTCAGGTGTGCTCACAATTTCGGGTAAAGATATTTCACGCTATGATACGGACAGCATTTCCGCTCTTATCGGAAGTGTTCAGCAGGAAGTAATTCTTTTTAATATGAGCATCTTTGAAAATATCGCAATCGGTAAGGCGGGCGCTTCCGAATCGGAAGTGATAGAAGCCGCTCAAAAAGCACGATGTCATGATTTTATTTCCGCCCTGCCTCACGGCTACAACACAAGGGTGGGAGAGATGGGCGTAAAACTTTCGGGAGGAGAAAAGCAAAGAATATCCATTGCCCGGATGATTCTTAAAAATGCCCCAATTCTTATTTTAGATGAAGCAATGGCTGCCGTAGACAGCGAAAACGAAAAACTCATAAACGAGGCGATCGAAGAATTAAGAAAAAACAAAACGGTTATCACGATTGCGCATCACCTGAACACCGTACAAAACGCGGACAAAATAATCGTTATGGATAAAGGCCGCATACTGGATTCCGGCACACATGAAGAATTGATTTCGCGATGCACCTTTTATAAAGAAATGGTCGAAGCCCAAAACAAAGTAGACAACTGGCGGGTGGGATAAAGGAGACATTTATGTATAAAAAATTATTTGCATTTTTGAGTAAGAGGGGAAAAATCGATGTATGTATTTCTTCTCTGTTTTTTACCTTGTACGGGTTGAGTTCCGTGGGGATGTTACTTACGGTGTTTTCGATTTTGTTTAAGATTGCGGCCGGGACTGATGTGCAGGGACTCTACGGGGCTTTTGCAACGCTGATAGGCTTGGTCGTTTTTAAGGGACTTTGCAATATGATTGCCGACTTAAAAAAGCACGGAGCCGGCTTTGATGTGGTGCAGCAAATACGGGAGCGGATGATTGTAAAATTAAAGCTGTTTAGTTTGGGCTTTTATACGAATGAACGGCTGGGAGAATTAAATACAATTCTTCATAAAGATGTGGACAATATGTCCATGGTAGTCGGTCATATGTGGCCGCGGATGTTCGGTGATTTTCTCATTGCTTTTGCGGTATTTATAGGTCTTTGCTTTATCAACCTTAGTGCAG